>DDLT01000195.1 GCA_002340265.1 Lentisphaeria bacterium UBA2565
AGGACTTTGTCAACAGTCTGAATCCGCCCTGCTCTCACAGGACGGATTTTTTAAACATATTCGAAATAGTAAAATACTATTTACGCTTCCAGTTTCTCTCTAGGATAATCTGGTATGCGCCACGTTCGTGATCGTGGTACTTCATTTTACATTCCATATCACCTTTACCACCTTCAAGTTTGATATCCTTGAAAGTTACAGATGTCGAATTTGCTGGGAAAGTAAACTTTTTCTTTAGACCTTTGTAAGTCAAAACTGCATCAATCGGCTTGTTTGACGCCTCTGTATGAACAGTGATTTTGTAGAACCCCTCTTCGGTTTGAATCGGCCAGTAACCTGAAGCTTTTCCATACCAAGAGTTACCAGAAACCCAGATAAAGTCCTGACGTGTCAGCATAGTAATATCTTCGTGTTTTGTACCCACGATTGCTACTGTTGGCTCTGGACGTGAAGCTTCGATATCATCAAACCACTTGTGGTAAGTTTCCATCATCTTCTTCACCTGCTCCGGGTACTCAGCATACACATCTTTCTGCTCTTTATCATCATTATGATAAAGGTGGTAAGGTTCTTTCATTCCTTTCGGCATGTACATTGTTTGATGGTTAAGCTTCCACTCGCTATTAAGAATAGTAAAGTTCTCTTCACGGTTAAGTTTCGTACCGCGGTGGAACTGAATCACAAGGTCACGCTCAATTGTCTTACCATCGTTAATTAGAGGAAGAATATTCTGACCGTCGAGTTTGAAGTTGTCTTTCGGAATTTCCACACCACAAGCCGCCGCAAGAGTTGGGAAGATATCGATGTGTGCAACTGGCGAAGAGTTAATCACACCTTTCTTCAGCTTATTCCATTTAATAAGAAGTGGCGTACGGATTCCCGCTTTTTCCACCGCACTTTTCTTACTCTTATAACCACCTGCATAGCGGTATGTATTTGGTCCGTTATCAGTCATGAAGATCACGATAGTGTTATCAGCCAAACCAGACTCTTCTAGGAAAGTATCAAGTTTACCCATATTGTCATCGATATTAGTAATCATTGCACCAATTCGCGCCAAGTGGTCAATCTCACGTTTACGTTGCTTTTCATCTTTCAACTTCTCTGGATAAGTAATCAGGGAAGCTAAATCTTTTTTTAAATATTTCTGGTAAAGAGCCTCAGGCACATCGTGAAATGGACTATGTGGTGCATTTGGAGAAATATAAGTGAAAAATGGTTTACCCAGTTTCTGCTGCTCTTTCATCCACGCGATAGACTCGTCGAAGAAAATATCAGTACAGTAACCTTTCTTCACAATCTGCTCGCCGTTGTGGTAAAGAATTGGGTCTGTATAACGTCCTTCATAGCCAAACTTGTCACAAGGCTGACCGATACCACCACCAAGGTGAACCAAGTTCTCATCAAACCCCTGATCCATAGAACGTGCCGGATAAGAGTCTCCAAGATGCCATTTACCGTAAATACTTGTCGCATAACCATTAGATTTCAGAAGTTCCGCGATAGTAGTTTCCGCCGGATTCATAACCGAACGTCCCATCCATGTATCAACAACACCGGTACGTCCATTATAGCGACCAGTCATTAGTGATGCACGAGTCGGTGAACAAACCGGAGACACGTAGTAGTTTTCAACAAACGTATTCTCAGCTGCCATTTTATCAGCATGAGGTGTTTCAAAAATCTTGTTACCAGTAAAGCCGAAATCACCATAACCCTGGTCATCGGTCATAATCAAAACCACATTTGGTTTCTCAGCCACAGCCGCAAGAGCCATACCCGCAGCAGCAAATGTAAGAGCTTTCATAGAAGAACTCCTTTAATAAAGTTAACTATTTGATGGGAAAAACGGAATCCGTGCAACCGGAACCGTCAACGAAAACACCGTTACTATATTCAAAAAGCTAAAGAATTAATCACAAAATCACCATATTTGACAACAACTAAAACCAAATATGAAATTTTACATTAGGGATTAGGAATTGAGAACCGTGTACCGCACACCTACTTAAATCTGATCGGGAACCAAAACAGACGCAATTTACTTTTGCCGTACAGATCGGTTTTATAACCCAAAAGTCCGCCGAAAATCTTCCAACCACTCGCCACACGCTGATATCGACTACTCTTATCGATAAAGGTGTTCGAACTATAAAGCGCGCCCCAAAGAATCCCCGACTCATACTGATGACTTTCAATCACACCGTCATCATCAAACTCACTTTCCTCATCTTTCATATAAAAAGCCAGAAGCGGACCATAGCCCGAGAAAAGTTCCGCATGATAACCATCATCCACCTGACTCACAAACCCCTTCTTACGACGATAAAACAGTATTTCATACCAAGGCGTTTCAGCACGGTCGGCATAAAGGTCGGTTGAATCTTCATAATGCTGCACCAGATTTTGCGGCATATTACTCGTAAAACTTCTCAGTTTCAAAGACGTCTCATCCGCACAAACCGAAAAAGCCGCAACCATACAAATCACATAAAAAAATCGTTTCATAATTTCCTCCGTTAAACATATTCAAAATGCTGCAATCAGCAGACTTTTTTACGATACAAAGCCGTGCCTGTTTTAAAAGTTCCGAACCAGCAAATTCATTCACTTGGTAGGATTTTGTCACAACTTCTCATTTATTTGAGATAGATCGACAAAGTGTTTGGCTATGTTTCATTTAAACATACGATAGTTCAGCAACAAAAAAGATTGTGGTGTAAGTCATTGAGCTTAAGAATCAAGAAAGTCGATCTTAGAAGTAGAATTGACTAGAAATTATTACAACTCTAATTTAGGTTAATCACGCGGATGAAATTTGCATCCCATGCGCTATAATTATTTTCATACCTGAAGTAAGAATGTGACCAATGGAAAATCGAGAGCTTTTAATAGCTGGTTGGGTGAAATTATCTTCAAGTGAAGAATCATTTTTGAATAGATCAAAACTTAGATCAGCAAACACCAACAAACTAAATAGGAAAAACAACATGAAAAAAGCCGAATACAAATCCATAATTCGCCCATCAATTGTATCTCTTGCCACTATTGCTGCATTAGTTGTGGGAACTGCTACGGCCGATGAAACGGCGACCACGAAATACAAGTATACGACAGAGATACCTGAAGGAATTTTAACCCCTGACAAGGTGGAAACTTCTATTGGAACACTAAACTTCACCGATGGTGTGCCTTCTCGTGAAACGGCGGACAAAGCT
>DDLT01000251.1 GCA_002340265.1 Lentisphaeria bacterium UBA2565
TTTACCAAGCGCAGCAGCACCTTCACAGTTGTTAGATCCTTCGAACCCTTTGTCAAGAGTAGAAGCAGCTGCAAGAGTTACACCAGCTTCGTCATCGATGAACTGAACTTGAATGTGTTTGTTGGAACGGTACAGGCTCATACGCGGACGTTCGGCAGTACCACTTACTTTCTGGCGTAGACGTACATGTTTACGAATACGCAGTTGTTTTTTGGTCATTTTAGCCATTTTGCTATCTCCACCTATTATCCTACTTTCTTACCTTCTTTCTGAGCCACATACTCACCAACATAACGGATACCTTTACCTTTGTATGGCTCAGGTTTCTTAAATGCGCGAATAGTTGCTGCAGCTTGTCCAACGGCCTGTTTGTCAGCGCCTTCGACTACAACTTTAGTCTGCTCAGGCATTGTAATAGTAACGCCTTCAGGTGCAGTAAAGATGCATGGGTGAGAGTAACCAACGTTAAGCTCAAGCTTTTTGCCTGTAACTTTTCCACGGTAACCAACACCACGAATTTCAAGCTCTTTTTTGTATCCTTCAGCACAACCAACAACTAGGTTGTTAACTAGAGAACGAGCTAGACCGTGGAAAGCTTTCGCTTCACGAGTGTCGTTTGGACGAGTAAGAGTGATCTTACCATCTTCAACAACAACTGTAATCATAGCTGGTACTTCGTACTGAAGTTTACCCTTAGGGCCTTCAACTTTTACCAGGTTGCCCTCAAGAGCAACTTTTACAGAAGCCGGAACAGTTACCGGCTTATTTCCAATACGAGACATATTGTTTTTCCTTATATCAATCCTGGACCTATCTTACGATTATCCATTCTAGATTAAAGATTAAACTACCAAACTTGGCAAAGGATTTCTCCGCCAACGTTTGCTTTTCGAGCAGAACGATCACTCATTACACCAGTAGATGTAGATAGGATCGAAATACCCAGACCACCACGAACACGTGGAATATCATTTGCACCGCAGTAGATGCGGCAAGAAGGTTTACTTACGCGTTTGCTTCCTTCGATTACTGGCTCATCACCAGCGTACTTCAAAGTAATAACCACGTTTTTCTCAACGCCTTCGCCTTCAACAGCGTAGTCAGTGATATAACCTTCGCTTTTTAGAACTTCTGCAATAGCAACTTTCATTTTTGATGAAGGAGCTGCTACTGTAAACTGACCAGCCTTAGCTGCGTTACGAATTCTAGTAAGCATATCTGCAATAGGATCACTCAACATAATTTATATTCTCCTTACCAACTAGCTTTAGTTACGCCTGGGATTTCTCCAGCAGAAGCCAGTTCGCGAAAGCAGATACGGCACAGCTGAAACTTACGGATGAATGCACGTGGGCGTCCGCAACGTTTACAGCGGTTGTACTGTCTTGAAGAAAACTTTGCAGTTTTTTCAGACTTAGCAATCAATGCTGTTTTTGCCATCTCATTTACCTCGCTTTAATTATTTTGCAAACGGCATACCGATTAGATCTAGCAGGTCGCGAGCTTCGTCATCGGTTTGAGCTGTAGTTACAATAGTAATATCCATACCGAT
Organism: Lentisphaeria bacterium UBA2565; assembly: GCA_002340265.1. GTDB lineage: Bacteria > Verrucomicrobiota > Lentisphaeria > UBA2565 > UBA2565 > UBA2565. Next base: position 1,553 of record DDLT01000251.1, read on the forward strand.
TGTAGTCTTCACGCGGTCAACATTAACCTCAGTAAAGATTGCCTGATCGGTCACACCAAAAGTATAGTTACCTGAACCGTCGAATGATTTGCTAGAGATACCACGGAAGTCACGTACACGTGGTAGAGTCACATTAATCAGACGGTATAGGAAGTCATACATTTTTTTGCCATGCAGAGTCACCTTTGCTCCAACTGGATCACCTTCACGCAGTTTAAAGTTAGAAATAGATTTTCTAGCTTTAGTGATAACTGGTTTCTGGCCGGTAATCGCTGCAAGGACGTCTGTAGCTTCTTTGAAAACCTCGCGATCCATAGAACGGCTGATTCCTGTATTAATAGAAACCTTTGTGATCTTTGGGATCTGGTTCACGTTAGTGTAGCCACGTCTTTCCATTAGCTTAGGTGCGATAGTATTTTTATAATCTTCGTATAATGACATATTCGATTATTCCTTACTTAGCACTTTTACGTTTGTCGTATTTTTCCTTAAGCATCACGTTTGAGACGTCGATAGGACCCTCAATCTTAACGATACCACCATTAGGATTTTCCTGGCTGCGGCGAATCGCTTTGCTACGCATGTTGACACCTTCAACCTTAACACGGTTTTTCTTAGTCTCAACAGCGATAACTTTACCGGAACTGCCTTTGCTTGCACCAGCGATAACAACGACTTCGTCACCTTTTTTTACATGAAGTTTACTAGCCATTATAGAACCTCCGGAGCAAGTGATACGATTTTCATATAGTCTTTTTCGCGAAGCTCACGAGCAACAGGACCGAAAATACGAGTACCAACAGGGTTACCGTTATCGTCGATGATAACAGCAGCATTTTCATCAAAGCGCAAGTAAGAACCATCCGCACGACGTACTGGGTAAGAAGTACGAACGATAACCGCTTTAACTTTTTCAGATTTCTTGATGCTTCCGTGTGGAGCGGCAACTTTTACCGCGCAACGTACAACGTCACCCACAGAAGCGATCTTCTTACGCTGACCTAACACAGTCATAACTAGAAGCTCTTTCGCTCCAGTGTTGTCAGCTACTCTTAGTCTGCTTTCAGTTTGAATCATAAGTTGTTACCCCTATTTTCCGCGCTGAATAACTTTAGCAAGACGCCAGCGTTTCAGCTTGCTCAGCGGTCTTGTTTCAATAATTTGAACAGTGTCACCTGCCTTAGCATCGTTATTTTCATCGTGAGCGTAGTATTTCTTAGAAACACGGATCACTTTCTTATAACGTTTGTGCTTTGCAAGACGGTCAACACGAACAACAATAGTTTTGTCCTGAACATCACTAACCACTAGGCCAGTGCGCTCTTTGCGAACACCACGTGCATTTTCTGCAATATTTTCGTTACTCATATCAATTTACCTCTTAAGCACTCTTAGCTCGGGAGTTGATTTCTGTTTTAAGTCTAGCAATATCACGACGGATTTTCTTCACGTCAGATGTTGTTGACATTTGACCGGTAGCCTGCTGCAATTTTGCATCAAACTGTTTCTTTAGAGCGTCTTCAAGTGCTTTAGTCAGCTCTAGATCGGTCATTTCACGAATATCAGATGCTTTCATCTAATCAACCTCATATTAGTTGTGATGACGAGTCACCAATTTACAACGAACAGGCAGCTTCTGTGCAGCACGTGAAAGTGCGCCTTTAGCTGTTCCTTCAGTACAACCTTCGATTTCGAACATTACACGTCCAGGTTTGACAACTGCAACCCACTCTTCTGGATTACCTTTACCTTTACCCATACGTACTTCCAAAGGCTTCTTGGAAATAGGTTTGTCTGGGAAGATACGAATCCATACTTTACCGCGACGTTTCATGTGACGAGTCATCGCAATACGAGCAGCCTCAATTTGACGAGCAGTAATCCAACCACGTTCTAGAGCTTGTAGACCAAACTCACCGAAATCGATCTTATTATTACTTTGCGCGTTTCCGGCGCGGCTTCCGCGCTGAACCTTTCTGTGTTTTACGCGCTTTGGCATTAAAGGCATTTTTCTCTTCCTCTGTTAATTTTGGCAGACAAATCCAAACTTTTACACCGATGATACCTGCTAGGGTATTAGCTTCTGCAAAACCGTACTGAACATCAGCATCAATAGTGTGCAACGGAACTTTTCCGTCTCTGTACTGCTCTGTTCTTGCAAGTTCCGCACCACCTAGACGACCAGCACAACGAATACGAATACCTTCCGCACCCATATCCATAGCAGTCTGGATCGCTTTCTTCATTGCACGACGGTGACCAACACGGCGTTCTAGCTGTTCAGCTACGCTCGCAGAGATCAACTGCGCGTCAAGTTCAGGATTACGAACCTCACAAATATCAATGTATACTTCTTTACCTTTAGTCAGCTTAGTTAGCTGAGCTTTAAGGGCCTCAATATCAGCTCCTTTACGACCAATAACTAGACCTGGACGGGCAGTATTGATTGTAATTCGAACACGATTGGCAAAACGCTCAATCTGTACTTTGGAGACCGCAGCTTTCTTCAGACGCTTCTTAGTGAAATCACGTAGAAGCAGGTCCTCGTGAAGCTTATCGCCGAAATCAGCTTTGTTGGCGAACCAACGCGACTGCCAGTCTTTAGTTACTGGTAGACGAAAACTTATAGGATTTACTTTCTGTCCCACTGTTAACTCCTTCTATCGTTCGTTAGTCAAAATGACTTTCAGATGACTGGTTCTTTTGTTAATACGACCTGCCATTCCGCGTGCTTTAGCAACAAAGCGCTTCATAGTTGGGCCTTCACCTACAACCGCTTCCTTAACCATAAGATCTTCAATCGCGATCTCATTGTTGTGTTCAGCGTTAGCAATTGCCGACTTAAGAGTCTTCTCAAAAAGTCTAGCTGCTTTACGTGGAATGAAGTGCACTAGCGACAGAGCTTCCTGTGCGCTTTTGCCCTGAAGCAAGCGTGCTACTTCTCTCGCCTTAGATGGCGAAATGCGTACGAACTTGGTTTCAGATTTAATTTCCATAATTTTCCTTACTCTCTAAGGTGTTTTCTTTTGCTCTTTCGGTAACTTGTCCTAACTCAATTGAAAGCACATCCCCATCAACTGGAACAGCGGCACTAATAGTTCGGCGTACCTCCGCTATCTGCAACATGATAGATTTTCCATTTGAAGATTCAGTCTTCCACTTGCTACCAGGACTAATACCATTGATGTAACCGGCATCTACGATTACTGCGTTCAGAGATTTATTAACAGCAAGAACACTACATGTACTGGTTCTTAAACCGCCTCGCCTGGCAACTAACGACGGTATGCTGACATTTCGCTCAATCTGAAACTTTGCAGATTCTAACCGATTTAGCAACTCTTGTTTCTCGTCATCCTTCATCTTACACCCCTTCACAAACTTCTCAGTCTGCAAAATCGAACTATAAGAATCACCGATAACAAAGCGTTGCTTTTTTATATAACTAAATGCCGTCTGCAGAACAGCACTTAAATTATCAGAATTATTGAACACTAACTGCGAAGTAAGCAAACGAAGTCCGAACAACTCATTTCCCGACATACCAGTCTCGCGTTCTTTAGTAGCCTCTGTTGCAATCGAACCCTGCTCATTTCGAGCATTTTCAAGTTCATCGGCTACAACGCCCCCTATTAAGAAGCCGTGTAAAATAATCAATACACCCCGAACTGTCCAACGATTTTTTACAAAAAACAACATATAATTCCCCCAACCTAAAATTAATCCGTAAAAATACCAAAACAGAAACCTCGCAAACGGCTTTAGTTTAAAGTGTTACACCCACAATTCAACAGCATTTCCACACTATTAGCCGTAGAGACGCACGGCGTACGTCTAGATGATGAACGATACGCGATATGATAACTGCTAACTGTTAACTGAAAAAATCTTTCCCGTTCGTGAACAAGAAAGATTTTTTTATAAACTTACCGTATCGATAATAAAATTGTTAACTGCTTAGTGTCAACTCTCAACTGAAAAGCGCCTCTGCATGAGATACATTTAAAGTAGCGTCTGTCTCTCACCACTTTCAACCTGGAAATGCCAATAACCTTTACCTGGCTCCACATCATCAACTTGTTTATATTTTCCATCCAAATACTCAAAAAGCGTAAACGGCATTTCGCAATCCTTAATCGTACCAATCAAATTCCAACCGCAATTTGTCTTAATTGATGCTTCAGACAAATTATCACCCGTAATCGTCACCTGCTTCACAGAATCAGAAAGTACCCAAAAACCTTCTCCAACATCAATATTGTCACCGCTATCAGCCATTTCGTAAAAACCCTTCTCACAATTCCAAGTCCAGATTGTAGAAGCGTGCTTATAAACACCTGCAAACTGAATATCCATAGCAAAAGGCACCGAAATCAAACTCCAGCCTTTGTCAAAGGTAACTGCCCATTCACGTTTATCGTTATTTAAAACCTCATCCGCACCTTTAATCAAACTTCTACCATCGACAGTTTCAATATTCCCATCAAAAACCAACTTACTCCAAGCTGAACTTGAAAGAGAAAGCTGATAATCAAACGACATAGCTTCAGTCGGTTCATCAAAAAGCCAACTTGCCGAACCACTTCTCTTCTTCAAATAAGTAGAAAGTTCCCTGCCACGAATAGCCGGATCATCATCACTGAAATCAACAAAGCTGCAACTCGTCGGCCAAGCTTCACTGACAATCAAACTAGAAGGCAACTCCTCCCCCTCTTTGAGTTGTAGAGACACATTCACCAAAACAGTATCCGAACTTTTATCATTCGGCACCTTCATAAACCGACGTGTCACAAGAAATGGTGAATTGACATCCTCATCAGACTCAATCACAAAGCTCTCCCCAAACGAATTCGTCCAGAGATTTACAGCATAATCTACAGAAGAGCTGTCAGAGTTATAGTCTAAAAAGCTAACCAAATCAGAATTAATTGTATCAACACTCCAGACACTAATCTTCAAGGTTTCACTTCGCTCAATTCCATTGCCAGAATAGTCAATTTGTAGAGAATAATTACCAGATTTCAGGTCAGTTACATCCCAATCAAAAGAAAACACATCATCCACGGAACTGACATCCCCTGTCACATCAACCTCGTTACTGCCGCCATCTGTAACTTTAACCAGCTGAAAAACTACATCCATTGGCGAAACTTCAGCAGTCGAAGACACATTCTGGTTAAGAAAGTTAGTTAATTCCTGACTAACTGCTGGTTGTTCAAGCTGAACTGACTCTCCTAGTTTAATAATGGGTTTTACCAGTTCTAACTTTAGAGAATCTCCATACACATAGATATTGTCTAAATGATTAGAATATTTAAAACTTCTATCATCAATATAGGCTACTTGATCAGGTAGCACTATAGAGGCCAGTGCTTCACAATAACCAAACGCGTAGCTGTCTATTGAATCCACACTATTGGGTATCAGAATTGCTGCTAACTTTCGACAATCAAAGAAAGTGTAACTCTCAATCGTGCGTAACTGTTCACTTATGACAACACTAGAAAGGGATTGGCACTTTCTAAATGCGCCACTGCCAAGGGACTCTAAACTATTAGGTAAGATAACTGAATTTATGGCTCCACAATAAGCAAATGCGTCCTCTCCAATTGATACAACCCCATTATGTATTGATAAAGAATTCAATGAATGGCATGAAATAAACGCTTTATCACCTACTTTTCTTAAACTAGGAGGGAGCTCCAAAGACAACAATTCTCTACAAACGACAAACGCCATATCCTCTATAGAAGTCAAATTATTTGATAACATAACTGAAGATAAACTCCAACAGTTGGCGAATGCAGCCTTACGAATTACTTTGACCGAGTCAGGCATTTTTACAGATAATAAAGATGATTGACTGAAAGCCCCATAACCAATCTCTACAACAGTCAAATCCTCAATAACTTCAGGTATCACAACATTATCATCTTCTCCCTTGTAACCAGCAACTATGCATACTCCACCACCTAGGTCGTAGTATTCCCACTCACCCGCTAACTTTGGTGAAGAATAATTTGCATAAATTTTCATATTTTGAGTAACATTTACCAACTGCAACGGATTTTCAGCCCCAGAGTAGTCACCACTCCATCCATCAAAATACTTACCTATATATGGATGATAAATAGGTACCACAACTGGTATTGATGCTTCATTTTGTCTAACTACCTGTACTAAGTTTTGCTCCAACTGACCATCAAAATATGGGAGAATAAACTCAACGACAAAACTACCTTCCTCTATAACAATCTCATAAATTTTATTTAGTTCACCCACATCCCACTTTTCATTCTTATTGTCATCATAGCCATTATTACCCTGGTAATAGTAAACTGTTGTATAAGTTGGAAAAGCGGTAGTATCAACATCAGGCATTCTTCCCGCAAATATGACTGTATTCAAAGATTCACAGTCTGAAAAAGCTTTCCAAGCCACTGTAGTAACCGCTTTAGGAACTGTGACCGACTTCAGAGACGAACAACCTTCAAATGCTACACTTCCTATTTCTGTCACAGAATCTGGAATCGTAATTTCACTTAACAATCCACATTCATTAAACGTCCATGCCTCTATGGATGTAATAGGTCCTAAAATTTTAACTGAACTTAACAAACTACAATCACGAAATGCTCCAGACCCTATGTCAACAACTTTCTTGGGAATAGTGATTGTAGTTAGAGCTTTACAGCTACAAAATGCCCCACTTCCAATAGTTGTAACCTCACCTCCTATTATAACAGATCTTAGTGCTTCACAATGCCAAAATGCATCTTCTCCAATAGCTATCACATTATCAGGAATTATTACCGAAGCTAAAGAATCACACCAACAAAATGCAGAATCACTAATAACTGTAACAGAGCGCCCTATTTTAACAGACAGCAAAGAGTTGCATCCATAGAACACACTTTCTCCTATTGCTATCACATTATCAGGAATTGTAATTGTAGTTAAAGCTTTACAGCCGTGAAACGCAATATCTCCAATCGTGGTCAAATTTTCTCCAAGTTTTACCGTGGTTAATCCTCTACAAGAGCTAAACACCCCCTCTTTTAGTATGATTACACTGTTTGGAATTACGATTGCATTAAGTGCTTCACATCCCCTAAAGGTTAATCGTTCAATTGTAGTGAGGTTATTACTTAAAGTAACCGAACGTAAAGACGTACAGCCGTGAAACGCTTCGCTTCCCATTGTCGTCAAACTATCTGGCAATATAATTGAAAGTAACGATTCACAACCATAAAATGCACGGTGTCTAATTGTTTTCAAACCACTTCCAACATCTAGAGAAGACATAGAGCGACAATAAGAAAATGAATATTCTCCTACTGATGTCACACTATCTGGTATCACTAATTGCCTTATATTTGCCGCACTAAACGCACTATCTCCAATACTTATTAGGCTTTTCCCAAGTGTAACATTGGTTAATGCTCTACACCACTCAAATGCCCCAACTCCAATGGATACAACGCTATCACCGATACTAGCAGAAGTTAACGACTCACACCATGAAAATGCGTCGTCCCCAATAGATTTGACGTTATTAGGTATAGTAACTGAAGTCAATGAAGAACAATACTTAAATGCACTAGCTCCTATCGTTTCTAAATTTATGCCAAGAGTAAGTACATTTAGAGATTCACAACTATAAAATGCTGCAGTCCCAATTGACTTTAATCCACTCCCCATGACAATCGTTTCCAAAGACGAACAAGCACAAAATGCCTGAGCCCCAACTGATATCACACTGTCCGGAATTGTCAATGAATTTAGTAAGACGCACCCATGGAATGCCTTTTCACCAATAACCTGCACGCTTGAACCGATAAAAATTGAAGATAAAGAAGAGCAATCATAAAATGCGCAATCGCCAATTGACAATAAACCATCGCCTATTTTGACTGAAGTCAGATTATGACAATCATAAAAAGCATCTTTCCCAATTGATAGCACGCTACCAGGAATTACGATTGAAGTTAAAGCCCTGCAATAAGCGAAGGCATCCTCTCCAATGACCTGTACATTAGCTCCTATTTTAACATTAGTTAAAGAGGTACAATCTACAAAAGCACTATTGCCAATGCTTTTCACACTATCTGGAATTATAACTGAGGATATATTCTCACACCAACCGAATGCACCATTACCGATTGTCACAACAGCCTTTCCATTAATTAATGATGGGATAGTCAACTCTACAGCGTCACCAGTATAGTCAGTAACCTTAACTTGATCATTTTCAATTTTATACTCAAAGTCACCGAACGTTTCTGCATAGCCGCTTAACACTAACAGCAACAACAGTAATCCGAATAATTTTTTAAACATTTTAAACCCCTTGTTTGTATATAGACGATTTAACCTTTTACCCTTGGGCAGCTAAATCTCGTTTACTTGACTTATTTTACTGATTGCAAAGTACCGGAACTTTCGTCATTTTCAATGCGTCGTAAGCCATTAAAACAGAAAACTTAAATGTGTTTATTCTTTGCTACCGTCACTCTTATTGTCCTCGCAAAAAATTATAAATATATCCCGTCAACTAACATCCCAAATGCCACTTCTTTTATCACATTTTGTGGTTTGAACTTAAAGTGCATAAAAATTGACTATTTTTAAAATCTGGCTCTTGTCAATCAAAAATCAAAACGCTATATGTAGTGAACAAAATCGCACTACCACACCACATATAGTGCAAACAAGGGTAAATAATTCATAACTACAAGCAACAGAGGTACTAAATTGGCTCCGAAAGTTTACAAGAGGGACGGAAAGCTGCAGGATTTGCAGGCTTACAAGATCGAAGATGCAATTATCAAGGGATTTCGCAGTGTTAATAAAACCTACGATCCAATGATCTTTAACCGTGTGATGAGTAAAATCCGCACCATGCGCAGCCTTTCGGTTGAAGACGTGCAGGATGTCATTGAACGCGAGCTTTTCAACTCAGGTAACTTCGAAGTGATGAAGTCGTTCATCGTCTACCGCTTTCTACACAAAATGCAGCGTGAACATGTAGCGGGACTTAACGAAGACACCACTTATATCGACTGTACTCAGACTATTGCTGAATACATCGACGGAACCGATTGGCGCATCTCTGCAAACTCTAATACATCTTATTCAAATGCGGGTCTTGTAAACAACTCGGCGGGAAAAGTGATTGCCAACTACTGGCTTGATAACGTCTACTCTAAAGAAGAGGGTTACGCGCATCGTAATGGCGATTATCACATTCACGACTTGGACTGCCTAACTGGCTACTGTGCGGGCTGGAGTCTTCGCGCCCTACTTGACGAGGGTTTCAACGGCGTCCGCGGACGTGTTGCTTCGACTCCACCTAAACATTTCCGTGAAGCACTTGGTCAAATGGCGAACTTCCTGGGGATTCTTCAGAGTGAGTGGGCTGGTGCACAGGCATTCAGTTCTTTCGACACTTACCTGGCGCCTTATGTATTTAAAGATCAGCTAGAGTTTAAAGCTGTTAAGAAAGCGATCCGCAGCTTCGTTTACAATCTAAACGTACCTGCTCGCTGGGGTCAGTCGCCATTTACCAATGTCACAATCGACTGGACAGTTCCACGTGACCTTCAAGATCAGATTCCAACTTCCGGCGGAAAACATATCTACGCAGGAATCGAAGACGGAGAACTTATTGACATCGCTAAAGAACGTGGTGCTGAAACGCTTGAGCAAATGAAATACAAGCATTTCCAAAAAGAGATGAATCTAATCAACAAAGCGTTCTACGAAGTGATGACAGAAGGTGACTCGACAGGTCAGCCGTTTACCTTCCCTATTCCGACCGTAAATATCACCGAAGATTTCGACTGGAGCGGTGAGAACACCGATCTTCTTTTCGAAAACACTGCAAAAATCGGTTCTTCATACTTCCAGAACTTTGTTGGTTCTCAGTATACAAAAGACGAGAACGGCAAACTTGTACCAAACCCGGAAGCTTATAAACCAGATGCGGTGCGTTCTATGTGCTGTCGTCTTCAGCTTGACCTGCGCGAACTGCTAAAACGTGGTGGTGGACTTTTCGGTTCTGCCGAAATGACTGGTTCAATTGGCGTGGTAACTATCAACATGGCACGTCTGGGTTACCGTTTTAAGAACGACAAAGAGGGTTTGATGAACAAATTGAACCAGCTAATGGATATGGCTAAATCAACTCTTGAAAAGAAACGTGTATTTATTCAGAAAATGTACGATCGCGGACTTTACCCATATACATACCGCTACCTTCCTGGTTTCAACAATCACTTCTCGACTATCGGTATCAACGGTATCAATGAGATGATTCGTAACTTCTCTGGCGATACGACTGACATCTCTAAAGAAGAAGGCGTCAAGTTTGCGACAGAACTTCTGGAGCACATGCGTAGTAGAATGGCGGACTTCCAGGAGGAGACCGGAAACCTTTACAACCTTGAAGCGACTCCGGCTGAGGGTACTACTTACCGTTTCGCACGTGAAGATAAGAAACGTTATCCTGAAATTATTCAGGCGGGAGACGAGCACAGAAACTACTACACTAACAGTTCTCAACTTCCTTCACACTTCACAGAAGATCCGTTTGAAGCGCTTGATAAACAGGATGATCTACAGTGCAAATACACTGGTGGTACAGTGCTTCACCTTTACATGAGCGAAAGACTGTCAACTGCCGATGCGTGTCGTAAGCTGATTAAGAAAGTGCTGAGCAACTACCGTCTGCCTTACATCACAATCACGCCATTGTTCTCAGTTTGTGATAAACACGGCTACATTGCCGGAGAGCACGAGTTCTGCCCGCATTGTGACGAAGAGATCATCAAAGAGCACAAAGCAAAAGAGTGCTGCAACGCGTAAACCGGTAAAATAAAATGAATAAAGCTCTAGCCATATTTCTATCAGTTTGCTGTCTTTTATCACTTGGATTGAGTATCAATAATTCCATTAGAGTGAAAGAAGAGAAAATCGATTATGACAAATTATCAGAAGTTGTAATCACTAAAATGAAAGAAAGAGAAACTGAGTATATTCAGAAAATGACACCCAAGTTCAGGCAAATTTACACTGATATGTTTGGTACTGAGGATCGTAACTACGAAGAGTTCAATCCTCAAAACCTTCACGAACTATTTGAACCAATGTTTGAACTTATAGAAGCCTTAGGGCAATAAAATTACTAAATTTAAATTCTACCTAAATAAGAACAACAGGAGAAATAAAATGACAGAAGTAGATATTCTAAAAGCAAATGAAGTAAAACGTACAAAATGCACAGTTTATACTCGCGTAATGGGTTACCACCGTCCGGTTGAAAGTTTCAACACCGGAAAACAGGGTGAGTTCTCAGAACGCAAGCACTTCACCGAAGGCAACTGCTGCTTAGAGAAATAAGTACAAAGGCCGGAGCCGAAAACTCCGGCCTTTTTTGGTTTATAAGTTTAATAAAAACTCGCAGGCTCGTTGGTTTAAGAGTTTACAATTTATAAACTGCGATGTGAAACGAGCATTAAACTACTAAACCTTACCACAGCGAAGCGTAACTCAGGAACGTAGTTCCGTAATTCTGAAGCGCCAACGACATAACTCCCCAATTTTCGACCATGAACGACCTTCGACTTCCGACCTCAGACTTTCGACCAGTTTACGACATCACCAAATTCACTATGTTGGATTATCCCGATGAATTGGCCTGCATTATCTGGTTTTCCGGATGCAATATGCGTTGTCCGTATTGTTACAATCCGGCGATTGTTTCAGGGAAAGGTTATCAAAGCGAAGCTGATGTGTTCGAATTCCTCGAATCAAGAAGAATGAAACTCGATGGCGTCGTACTTTCAGGCGGAGAAGCGACACTTTATCCGCAATTAATAGAGTTCTGCCGAAAAGTCAAAGCGATGGGCTTTCTAATAAAACTGGATACAAATGGTTCAAAGCCAAAAGTTATCGAACAGCTTTTGAATGAAAACCTGATTGATTACGCCGCGATGGACTTCAAAGCGACCAAAGAAAAGTACGAAGCGGTTTCAAAGCTGAAGAACGGTTTTGATAATTTCTGTGAAAGTTTTGATTTGCTGAACAGTTCTAACATAAAGTTTGAAATCCGTACCACAATTCACGCCGATTTGTTAAACGAAGCCGACATCAATGAAATGGCAACGTTTTTAAAAGAAAAAGGTTATCAAGGCACCTTTTACCTTCAGCATTTTTTAGAAACCGAGACTAACATTGGCGACCTGAAAAACAGCGAACTGCACTTCGATACAGATAAACTAACCAAAGAAATCCCGATAGAACTCCGCAACTTTTAAGGGAAGGTTGCAAGTTTTGAAGTTGCAGGTGGCAGGTTTCACAAAATGTGACTTATGCGACAAATGGGACCAATGTTCTCAGCAACGGTGTTTTTACATAAGTCGCATAACCCCGCAATCCGCAATCCGCAATCC
>DDLT01000129.1 GCA_002340265.1 Lentisphaeria bacterium UBA2565
CTTCATGGCAATTGACAGCGCAACTTATCATCAGCCAGTTCTTCCAGGAGATCAGTTAGTGGTTAAAGCTTGTCTGGCTGGAAGCCGTGGTCGCTTCGGTAAAGCTAATGTTGAAATGTTCGTAGGTGAAACACTTGTGACTGAGTGTGCGCTTAAGTTTGCAATCGGCGACTAATTTTTGGAGAATTGATTTATGACGACTTCAAATATTCATTCGACTGCAATTATCGATGAAACCGCAGTTATCGGTGAAAACAACACCATTGGTGCCTACTGTGTGATTGGTCCGGGTGTTAAACTCGGCGATAACAATGTGCTGCATTCGCATGTCGTTATCGAAGCTAATACGGAAATTGGTGATGGAAACACATTCTTCCAGTTCGGGTCTATTGGTGCTAAAACTCAGGACCTGAAATACAAAGGTGAACCGACTTACGCGAAAATTGGAAACAACAACACATTCCGTGAATACGTGACTATTCACCGTGGTACGTTCCCGGGGGATTACACTGTAGTTGGCGACGACTGTAATCTGCTTGCTTATTGTCACGTGGCTCATGACTGTATTCTTGGTAATAAAATCATTATGAGCAATGGTGTGAACCTTGCCGGACACGTTGAAGTGGATGATTCTGCTATCATCGGTGGGATGTCAGGAACTCACCAATTCTGCAAGATTGGTAGCATGGTAATGATTGGTGCAACTTCAAAAGTTGTTCAAGATGTGATGCCTTTTGTGATTTATGATGGTGGAAAACCTCGTGTGATTAACAAAATCGGACTTGAACGTAACGGCCGTACAAAAGAAGAAATTCGTGAAGTTAATCGTGCGTTTAAAATCTTTTTCCGCTCAGACTTGTCGCTTGATGACGCAGTTGCGAAAATCAAGGCCGAATTAACTATCACAAAAGATGTACAGGCAATGATCGACTTTGTTGGAAAAAGTGATCGCGGTCTGGCGCGTTAATCACGCGTAGTAAAATAGGAAATATCATTATGACTGAAAATAAACTAAATCGTGTCGCTCTTCTTAATCTTGTAAGAATGTGTCTTGCTGAAGATGTCGGTTCAGGCGACGCCACAACACTTGCTACTGTACCTGAAAATGTGGTTGTGACGGCGTTGATGGTTACACGTGATGAATGTGTGTGTGCTGGACTTCCAGTTGCAGAAGCTGTATTTTCTGAGCTTGATCCTGACTGTGCATTTACGCCTCAAGTGCAGGATGGTGAATTTTGTCCTGCTGGAACTGTGATTGCTAAAGTTGAAGGAAAAGCGCAGACTATTCTTACAGGGGAACGTTTGGCTCTGAACTTTATGCAGCGTCTTTGCGGTATTGCAACTATGGCAAATGCCTATGCTCGTGAAGTGGAAGGTACAAAAACTCAGATTCTTGATACCCGTAAAACAACACCGGGCCTTCGTCATCTTGAAAAATATGCAGTAGCTATGGGCGGTGCGACAAACCATCGTATCGGACTTTACGATCGTGTGATGATTAAAGACAATCACCGTGAATTGGCAAGTCTCGAAGGCGAGGGTGGAATCACTCGTTCTGTAGAACGCTGTCGCGAAAAATATCCAGAACTTGAAGTGGAAGTAGAAGCTGATACGCTTGAAGAGGTAAAAGAAGCGATTGAAGCGGGAGCGGAATATGTACTTCTTGATAACATGAGCAACGAGCAAATGGCCGAAGCAGTACGTTTCAATGCTGGTCGCTCTCTACTTGAAGCAAGCGGCGGAATCACGATTGAACGTTTGAAATCAATTGCTGAAACTGGCGTGGATTTCATTTCAGTCGGTGCGTTGACCCACTCGGTTATCAGTACAGATATCGGACTTGATATTAAACTGTAAGCTGCAGTTTTTAAGTTTTCTTAAAGCCTCAATTTTCTATACAGAAGATTGAGGTTTTTTCTTGCTTGGAAATAAATGCCTTAAAATAACAAATAATCGGTTTACAAAAAGATATAATTTTATATATTACAGCCGATTTGAACAAATCCAGTTCGAAACAGGTGTTTCGATTTGGTAAAACACAAACCCGGAATGCTTGCTTAAAGTGTTCACAACTAAAAGGAATCTGAAATGGCTAAAGTTACTATTCAGGATCTATTGACAGCCGGAGTACACTTCGGACACCAGACTAAACGCTGGAACCCAAAAATGAAAAAGTACATCTTCGGTACTCGTAACAAAATCACTATCATTGATCTAACTCTTACAATGAAGAAGCTTGCTGAAGCTTGTCAGTTCCTTCACGATGTAGTTGTGGATGGTGGCGATGTTCTTTTCGTTGGTACTAAACGCCAGGCGCAGGAAGAAATCGTTGCAGCAGCTGAAGAAACTGGAATGTTCTACGTAAGCCACCGTTGGTTGGGTGGAGCTCTTACAAACTTCAAAACTATCAAGAAAAGCATCAAGAAACTTCAGGACTTCCGCAAACTTGTTGAAACTGAAGAGTTCGCGAAAAAAGGTAAGAAAGAGCAGTCTTCTGTACGTCGCGAAATGACTAAACTTGACCGCAACCTTGGTGGTATCGAGAACATGAAAAAAATGCCTGCAGCAGTTGTTGTTGTAGATGTTGAAAAAGAGCACATCGCGGTTCAGGAAGCTAACGTTCTAGGTATTCCAGTTGTAGCTATCGTTGATACAAACGGAAACCCTGATCTAGTTGATTACGTAATCCCAGGTAATGACGCTGCTCTACGTTCAATCAAAGTTCTTCTAAGTGTTCTAGTTAGCGCGGTTAAAGGTGCTAAAGTTGAAGCTGTAAAAGTAGCTAACGAGAAAGCGGCTGCTGAAGCTGCTGAGAAAGCTGCAAAAGCTAAAGCTAAAGAAGAAAAGAAAGCTGAAAAAGCTGCTGCTAAAGCAGAGAAAAAAGCTGAAGAAGTTGAAGCAAAATAATTTTCTATAAGTTATAAGGATTTTAATAAAATGGCTATTACTGCAAAAATGGTTAAAGAACTGCGCGAAGCTACTGGCGCAGGTATGATGGATTGTAAAAAAGCTTTGACTGCTACTGAAGGTGACTTCGAAGCTGCAATCGACCACCTACGTAAAACTGGTATCGCTAAAGCTGGTAAAAAAGCTGGACGTGACACTAAAGAAGGTACAACTGCTTTCGCTGTAGAAGGTAACACTATCGTTTGTATCGAAGTTCTTTGTGAAACTGACTTCGTTGGTGGTAATGACAAATTCAAAGCAAATGCTAAGACTCTAGCTGAACGTGCAATTTCTTACACTTCAACTGGTGATATCACTGCTGAATTCAACGAAAAAGAAGAAGAAGCGATTAAAGAAACTATCGCTCTTTTCCAGGAAAACATTCAGATTCGTCGTGCGGTTCGCTGGACTACTGAAGGTCAGTTCGGTGCTTACCTACACGCTGGTGGTAAAGTTGGTGTTGTTGCTGAAATTACTGGTGAAATTTCTGCAGAAGATGCAAAATTCACTGCAATGCACATTGCTGCATTCGCACCAGAATTCGTTCAACCTTCTGATGTTCCTGCATCATTCATCGATCGCGAAAAAGAGATTGCTAGCGCTCAACTTCTTGAAGCTGGTAAACCTGAAGCAATGATCGAAAAGATTCTTGTTGGTGTAATCAAAAAGCGTTGTTCAGAGATTTCTCTAACTGAGCAGCCATGGATCAACGATGACAAATCTACATTCACTAAAACGTTCCCGAACGCAACTGTAGTGAAATTCATTCGTTGGCAGGTTGGTGAAGAAATCTAATCTTAGATTATTCACAACTTACACATATTTAAAAGGCTGATTCTTCGGAATCAGCCTTTTTTCGTTATTGGGCTTAGGCCTTAGGATGAGAATGAAATAATTGGTTGAGGGGCTTCAACGATATAGCTCAGAGAACGAAGTGAGCATAATTCAACGAGACTAATGACGAGGGTGAAACAACTGATGTGTTTCAGATATCTGTCGATTGTCGACATGAGTATAAACTTGCGTTGTGGCTAAATCCGAATGCCCGAGCATCTCCTGTATCACACGCAAATCTGCTCCATTAAAAAGTAGATGAGTCGCAAACGAATGTCGCAATGTATGTGGGTGTACATTTTTCTTGATTCCACACATTTTGGATGCGTTCTTAACAACTGTCCAAATTCGTTCTCGGTCGAGTTTTCTTCCATTTTTAGAAATGAAAAGGTAGGGAATATCAGGATCAAATTTTAAAAGGTTGATTCTAGCCTGATTTAAGTACTCTTTTAACAACTCCAGAGCTTTTGAACCGAAGGGTACAAAGCGATCTTTTCTTCCCTTTGACTGTTTTATTAGCAGAAGTTTTTCTGTGACTTTAATATCTTCTAATTTTAAGTTTATTATTTCGCTGACTCGTAACCCGCAGGAGTACATAAATTCAATGATTGTTCTGTTCCGAAGAGTTAAAGGCGTTTTGTCGTTGAAGTAGTTCAGGAGTTTCTCAATCTCTTCAATCGTTAGAAATTCAGGGAGCATTCGCCAGAGCTTCGGTGAATTCATCATATCGGTTTCATCATCTTTGATAAGATTTTCGTTAAAGAGAAACTGATAAAAAGTTTTTATCGTGACGAGTCGTCGACAGAGGGTGGTGACGGAGTAGTCGGCGTCTTTAAGGGTTTCCAGATAGTTTAGAATGTTTTCGCGGTCACTATCAAGAAGGTTGAAATTTGCTTTATTGTAGAATGTGATAAAATGGGCAAGATCGGATTTATAGGCAGAAACTGTAGCTTTCCCCAATCCCTTCTCATATTGCAGGTGGGCGAGGAAGTTGTTGATAATCTTGTCATCAATCTGCATGATTTAAACAGTTTTTTAAGTTTGCGAGCAGTTCGTAAGGAACAGAAAAATCACCTTTACCAGTCCCCAAATCTATTCCGGCACTGTTTTCTCCATGAAAGTCGGAGCCACCACTTTGCAGCAGATTATAGCGTTCCGCAAAGCGAACCGCATTGTTGTGACCTTCTTCAGAAAAGTGTGAATAAAATGTTTCAACGCCATCCAAACCATAACCTTTAAGAGTTAATCCGGTTTTCTTTAGCGTAGAAAATGGAACAGAACGCATTGCATAAGGATGTGCCCATATTGCAAGACCGCCGGCTTTGTGAATAAGTGCAATAGCCTCTTGTGGATGCGGAAGGTGTTGCCGTTCAAAACCAGGGGAATGGTTTCCGATAAGTTCATCAAAGACAGTTTTTATGTCAGGAAAATGTCCACGTTTTACTAGTAATGAGGCGAGGTGAGGGCGCCCGGGAACATTGTGTCCCGCTTCGGCAGACCATTCGTCGAGCGTCACATCAAAACCCAAAGCGGAAATCTTTTTGATGATTTTTTCGTTACGCTGAAGTCTCCGAGTTGAAGCTCTTTCCAAAAACTCCTTTAGTTCAGCACAGTTCTCATCAATAAAAAGACCTAGAATGTGAACAGAGCTGTGATACCAGCTTGCGGAAAGCTCAATCCCTGAAATTGTTTCAACACCCAACTCTTTGCCAGTTTTATGAAACTCTTCTAGCCCGGAAACTGTATCATGGTCTGTTAAGGCAATTGCCTCTAGATTTTTTGATTTGGCAAGCTGAATAAGTTCAGACGGAGAAAGAGTCCCGTCTGAGGCCGTACTATGAACGTGAAGATCAATCATTTTTAGCTTCAGTCTCGATAGAGTTTCTATCTAAAAAACTCTCTAGTAGAAACTCTGCATGTTTGACGGTGTCAGAGTTGATGAACTCGTTGACAAGTTTCTCGCAATCGGTTGACGATATCGTTTTTACAACTTCACGTACTTCTGGAATAATCCACGGACTCATACTTAAAGAGTTCAAACCCATGCCGATAAGAAGAGGAGTTGCTTTCTTATTACCTGCAAGCTCTCCGCATAGTGTAATGCTTTTCCCGGGATATCTTTTCACAGTATCAACGACATGTTTCAACATTCTGATAATTGTCGGATTCAAGCTTTTAAAGTCACCAATTGCCACAGAATTATTACGGTCTACTGCAAATGAATATTGAATCAGGTCGTTTGAGCCGATACTTAGAAAGTCAACATACTTCATTACTTTATCGAGTTCGAAAAGGATTGAAGGTGTTTCCACCATTATACCAATTTCATAGTTATCAACTTTCTGGCCTAAGCGTCTTTCTACTTTTTCACGTACGGAATCAATGACTTCAATCACTGCAAGGAGTTCATCAAGCGTTGAAACCATAGGAATCAAAATCTTCACTGGTGCAATTAGTGTTGTTCTTAAAATTGCTTCAATATGAGTTCTAAGAAGACGTTCATGCTTTAGTAAAAGTCTCAAACCGCGAAGTCCCAGAAGTGGATTGGTTTCTTCTGCAAAGTTAAGGAATGAAACCGGTTTGTCTCCTCCAACATCAAGAAGTCGTAAAGTAAATGGCTTATCTTTACAGGCTTCGGCAAAATGTGTGAAAACTCCAAGCTGATCCTTCATTGAGGGATGAGAAGTTCTGACCATATAAAGAAACTCTGTTCGGTAAAGTCCAATCCCATTCGCACCGTACATTTCCATCATCGGCAATTCACTTACCAGCGACATATTCGCTAAAAGGTCAACTTTTGTCCCGTCAGTTGTTTCCTGATAACTTTCTTGCGGAGGAATAACTTCGTGGATTTTCTGGCTTGCGTTAATTCCCGCTGAGAATTTCTCTAAAAGAGAATCTGTAGGATTGATGTAGCAATTACCCGCATGACAATCAAGAAGAAGTTTCTCACGCTGCTTTACCAGTTTTGTCGCATTTTTTGCTCCCATCAAAGTAGGAATTTTCAACGCTTTGGCAATAATTGCAACGTGACTTGTGGCACCACCTGTTTCACAGATAATTCCGGCCATTTTGTTTAGTGGCCATGAAATAAGCTGACTTGGGTAAAGTTCGTGTGCAATAATGATGATTTTGTCCTGCTCAGCAACAAGAGGGCACTTTTCTTCTTTCGCATTTTTCTTATCTTGAAGGATGTAGTTTACACTGTGGACAATTCGAAGAATCACATCCGTAATGTCAGCTAGGCGTTCCCGGATACTTTCACTTTCAATTTGCGAAAACTGTTTTTTCAGTTTAACAAGTGTACTCTTTAAGGCAAACTTTGCAATATTTCCCTCTTTGATGTAATCACGAACTGTATCTAAAAGGTGTTTGTCTTCAAGAATTAAAAGGTGTGAATAAAAGATTGAAGCATCGGATTCAGTCAGAACTTTAGAAGCTTCCTGTTCGAGACGAATCGTCTCTTTCTTTGCATACTCAATAGATTCTTCAAAGAGTTTGAGCTCTGCATCAATATTTTTTACAGGCTGCCAATTGATGGAGTTCAGCAGTGAATCGGTATCCATCAAAAGCGCACTTCCAACTACCAGCCCTTTTGTAACAGGCTGTCCTGTGATTCTCGAATCTAGAGGACGCTCTACTTTCTTTTTGTCTACCTTAAGTTCGTCAAACATCAGGCAGTCAAGAAGCACATTGGTAATCTGAGGAGAAAGGCGCTTGATTAAATCAACAGTTTCAGGAGAATACTTTTCTTCTTGAATAGACTCCAGGTTAATTACACCAACAGTTTTTTCCGCAACCTTTAGAGGTACGGAAAGAATACTGTTGATTTTTTCTTCGTGAAGCTCAGGAAAATAGAAGTAATGGGTAAGTTTCTGAGGCTTATTACTGTTAATGGACTTGCCTGATGAAAAAACAGAGCCTGTGATTCCTTCGCCGGGTGAAAGCACAATCTTGTCTATGGCGGATTGCGGATATCCATGGGTCGCTTTCATGACCAGCTTGTCATGTGACTCATCAAATACGTAAATTGAACACACTTCAGTTTTAATCTGTGTGGCAAGATGTTTGGCTATTTTTTGCAAAACCACCTGTTGTTCAGTGTTTTGTGCAATTATTTCACCGATATCTTTAATTAAATCAAGAACATTAACCATTTTAATCTCTTAGAATACTTTATAGTCGATGTACCCCAACTTCTTGCTTTCACTTGAACTCATATAATAAAGTTAGAAGATAACCGAACTCGATATGAAAAATTTTCCTTTCAATCGAAAATAAATCCTTTATAGAAATTTGCAACTTCAACCTAAGATTTGAGGTTGTTTTATTGTTAATAAAAAGACCTGAAGCTAAACATTTAACTTCAGGTCATAATCGTTTTTTATCCATGTAAAATGTGACCTAGTTAATTACCCTCCGAAACTTATAGAAAAAACTCTATTAAGCCACAACTCACTATTAATTCCCCTCAATCGTTATTCCATTTAACTCACCCTCAGATAGCTTTCGTCTATAAATCTCAAACTCACTAACATATCCTTTAAAAGCCGATTTTGTTCCATCAGTTCCTAAGGATAACCTTGATAAGTCTCTGATTGTACTACGGTCGTTACTTGATCCAATAGCAATAATAGTTTTGTTTGATTCTCCTTCTATACGAAGGTAGTAGCCATCTGCAAAACCACCGAAAAGTGTCCATTCTCCAGGGCTATAAGGAATTACAGTTTTAACAAGCTGATTGTCATGTAGAATCGAGTATTCTAAAGTCCCTGTGTTATTGTTAGGATTATAGTTGTAATAGAGACTCGATTTTTTAGGATCATTGTAGATGTAACCACTTTCATTTTCTGAAATTTTAAATTGGCACACTGCTGTATAGTCATTATTTAATGCTAGTCTGACGAAACCTGGACTCACTCGGTCAGCACCACCTGTAAATGCAAAAGCATTGGCTGTTGCATCATAAATAACATTTCGTAACGAATAGCCATGATTTAAAAAGATAGTGTTGTCTTTTGCCATTTTTTGTGCGATTCTTTCAACTAGGGCTCCTGAACTGTTTGTTCGATATACTGTCAGTGCTTCTTGTGTTTCTAACGGATAGTGAAGTATTCGTTGTTTAAACAAGCTTTGAACTTCTCCAGAGGGTGTGTATCTATCCAAGACTAGGACTTCATTCATGTCACCATTGAAATCATAATTTTGGCCTCGAAGCTCCTGATTTCCGATAAAGAGTGGATCGTTATTTTGTCTCAAGTTACTGATACCTCCAGTATGTCCGCCAGTTCCATTACTCTCCACACCGTTGATATAAAGAGAATTCGAGCTGTCATTCCAAGTTGCTAAGACATGATACCAAGTACTTGGGACTAAGCGTATGGAGGAGTTTAACTGGTATTCATTACCACTAGTGTCTCTTAAGAATAAAACTAAACTATAGGTGTCTCCCCAAGGAGGCTGATTCCAAGGTAGGGGATCTGAGGCTTGTGACCATAGAAAACCATCATACCTCGGTCTAGGCGGCCAAGAAAAAATTGGTGGATTCCACTTATTGTATTCGGATAGCGGCTCACGATAATCTGTAGGTGTCCTAGAAGCAGTTGTAGAGTAATACTCAAATGAATAGGAGAAGTTTTTATCACGGCCACTGGGCGGACTTGTCGTGCTGGTTGACCGCTGGCCTTTAATAAACAATTTTCCCAACCAGTTCTGATCAGTGGTTCTATTTGCTTCAGATTGATTTCTAATAGGAGCGTCCAGCTTAATCCACGCTGCAAGGGTTCCACCATTTGTTAAATCTAAAGATGCAGAATCAGCTGTCGTTATTTTGAATGAGGATCCGAAACCACTATCTCCGAACCTCAGTACTGTGGTATCATTCCCATAAAAATCTTTAACTTTTGCTTCATTATCTCCGATGATATCAACATTGTCAAGCTCACCGTCATTCCCATAAATTGAGAGGTCTTTGATGTAAGTCTTTCCACCTGTGGTTGTGACATTATCAGAGTCTTCAAGGTTTGTATAGAAAAGAACTGCTCCAATAGGAACTGGACTATTTCTTTCAGGAACAAGCTCTTGGCTAACTCGCCTCAAGGCTTTACCTACGGTTGCTGTTGCAGTAATTCTGTCTAACTGGACTTCAATGTTACAACTTTGTCCGTCGGAGAAGTTTATGGTGTAACTCCCTTCGTTGACCGGTTTCTCCTCCAAGGCTAACTCTAGACCTGTCAGTGCCAGATTATAGGCAGTTGTATCATCATGTGTACTAATCGGTGTCTCCGTTGTATTTAGTACAATCGGAGTCACAACCGCAACTGTGACTACAATTAATAAAATTAAAGCCAATGTCGGTATTAAAACAAATCTTTTATTATTCATAACATCACTCCCTCAGGAAAATAGTTGTCGAAACGATTTCGCTACCACTCATCCCCAATTCAACAGTTAATATACTATCACTTTTAGTTACTTTGAAGTGCGTCACATCATCAATTGCTAAATTTCCGTCATAAAGAAGTTCTTCATTGGTTTCATCCCACAAGACGTTAGAAATGTTGGAGCTATCGTTATTTATTGTAAAAGACGTTTCGCTACCTGAAGGAATCGTGACGTTGGGATTAAAAATTGTAAGTTCTTTTCTAAGTCTTAGTAGCGTGTAGTTTTGATCTAAATCGTTTTGAGCCATAGTTTCAATTGAGACGGCACCTCTGATAAGGTCGGCAACTATTGCTACTGAACCGGTAACCATAATTGAAAGAAGCAGAATGACCGTAATGAGTTCAATTAATGTAAATTTATGCTTCATTTCTAACCTCCGATAAATACTATTGTGGCCTCTTCGCTACCCTGAGAATTTCTTATTTTGACTAATAGTATGTCTGAACTAGCGACGACGCTCTCGGTGTATGTGTTGGTACTTTCCGTGAGTTCAACAAAATCACTTCTTAAAATTGTATATGTTCCCCCGAATACTGAATCCTTGCCGGCAGAACTGTCAAAAAGTGTTTTGAACCCAGATACATCATTTTTATAGTTTTCATCAAACTCTCCCCGCATATTGTGAACCATAGAACGGAATTCGTTAGATTGGGTAATAAGCTTTCCAGGTTGACTTACATTTACTAGTAAGTTCTGTAGGTAAGTTCCGGTCGCAGTTGCCACAATTGCAAAAATAACAACACTTATTATAAGCTCTATAAGAGTAAACCTTTTAGTAATCATAATGACTCCGTGATACTGCCAGTCACATCATCAATGGTCAGAGAGGCTGTTTCCCCCGAAGTTGAAGTGACAGTTATTGTTAAGTCTGTGTCTGGTACGCCGAATGTAGAAAATTTTATAGACGTGGTGCTGTTTGAAGTGATGGTAATGCCGTCGATTGTGCGTGTGGTTGAGTCAGTTCCCGGAAAGTTGTTCGTGTTCGACGTCGTCGCCCTATTCAAGGTGTATTCACCGCTGGCAAAATTTAGTTGGTATAAATCGTTTGTATTATCATTGGAGAGAGAAAGTGACTGAACAAAACGGATATCTGCTCGGATAAGTTTTACTGCAAATCTAACTCTTGCCTCTTCTTCTGAAATAGAATCTTTAGCACTGGCAAATACCGCAACTATAGCCAGAATCAGTGTAATGGCGATTAGTTCGATTAAAGTAAATTTTTTCTCTCTAAAGGTCATAATTAAGTTTTTTCCAGTTAAGGTTAAAAACCGGTAGCCGAAGCTACCGGCTTGCATATTTTTAATCATTAAATGTTAAATCATCTGAGTCCCAATTTTTAGTAACTCCTGCCATAGTTGTAGCACCTTCAACTGGTGATACTGTAATTGTAAATGTTTCTCCTGTATCTGGACCAGTAAGGGATATAGATGTTCCTCCAACAGTCCATCCGCTTGAAGCCAAGTCACCTTCCATTGCATCTAGAAGTGTTTGCCCTGTTGTTATTTGCCCAGTAGCAGCGGTCGCTAATTGGTTTTTTGCATAGTTCATAGCGCAGGCTGATTGGGCTGCCCCGAATACTCCATCAGCAGATGCAAATGCGGCTTCCCGTTGCATATCAAAGTATTTAGGAATTGCCACAACAGCTATAATACCTAGGATTACGATTACTGCGATTAGTTCGATGAGTGTGAATTTTCTTGTTCTTTTCATCTTTCTGTCCTCTTGTTTGTTTTTGTTGGTTGTTTAGTTATTTTGTTGTTTAGGGTTTTAGTTATTTTATGTTTAGGTTAATCTTATGTTATCAGTTAAATTCCTAATTCTTAATTTTTAATTTCTAATTATTTAACTTTCATTCCACCCGCCACTTTGGATATGTCAAATAGCGGTAGATAGATTGCAAGTACGAAAAATCCTACCATTATAGCCATTCCTACAGTTAGAAATACTGGTAAAATATCTGTCAGTTTACTTAGTGAATATTTCATCTCCTTATAATAATATTGCGATGCTTCATCTAAAAGGGTTTCCATATCACCAGTCTTTTCTCCCACCGCAATTATGCTACCCATCAAGTCGGTGAAGTGATCAGACTTTTGAATGAGGGTTGAGACGGGTTCACCCTCTTCAACACCCATTTTAATATCTACAAAATCCTTGGCTACAGCCGCATTGCCTACCACATCAGCCAATATGTCCATGGATCTTATTACTGTAATGCCACTTTTGGTTAACATTCTATAGATGTAAGCAAAGCGATACATTATAGACTGCGTGACTAAGTTACCCACATATGGCATTTTAATCAACAGGTGATCTATGATATAACTTCCTTTCGCCGAGTTTTTAAAAGCTATAAAACCTATTACCAGAGCTGTCAAAAGCATAATCGCTATAAACCAGTGGTTTTTGATAGCTAGGTGTAGGTTTATACAGATCCTAGTAGGTAAAGGGAGATCCACACCGGCTTTATTAAAATTAGTTGCCAGCTTAGGAATCACATAGGTTACGATTACGAAGAATGCCGCAATAAGAAATATCAAGACGGCCGTCGGATAACGTAAGGCTCCCTTGATATCTTTTTTAACTTCCTCTTCATAGGTAATCATTTCTGCGAGGCGGGTTAAAACCTGATCTAAGGCACCACTTTCTTCACCAGCTCTTACCAGTGAAATGTAGATACTGTTGAATATTCCAGGGTATAACGCCAGTGCCTGCGATAGTGATTGACCATTGCTTATCTGATCCTGCATATTAAGGATTACCTTTTTTAACTCAGGATTAGATGTTTGATGTCCGCAGATTCCCAGAGCTTCCATCATTGGAAGTCCGGATTTCAGTAGGACACTCATTTGTCTTGTGAAGACAGTCAACTCGTTGGAAGGCACTGCACTGAAGAAACCTTTTCTCATTTTAGAGGGGTCTGCTTCAGCAGTGAATATTTCCAATGGAATTAGCTCTCTAGCTTCAAGCATTAACTTGAGGTCAGCCTTTGATGCACTTTCCTGTACACCTTTTACCGTTTTCCCCAAAGCGTTGATGGCTGTGTATTTAAATGCAGGCATAGTCGTCTCCTTATAGCATTAACACAGAGAGAACTTCTTCAACAGTTGTTTCTCCGGTGATAATTTTTTCAGCAGCGGCAGCCTTGAAAGTGACTAAAGCCCCGGTTTCAATCGCCCGCTGTTCGATTTCCTGACTTGTGGAGCTTTTGCTAATAAGTGATTTAATTTCATTAGTAAGATCAAGAAGCTCATAGATTCCGGTTCGACCTTTGTATCCGGTATTACGACATTCTCGACAACCTTTGGCTTCATAATAGGTTACACCATCCGGAAGTTGTAGAGCCTCTTTCGCTTCTGCCGCATCAAAGTCATCTCTTGCCTCTTTACAGGAATCGCAAACTTTACGAACAAGTCGCTGTGCAATACAAGCAGTAAGCGTCGCCGCAATCATAAATGCGGGAACGCCCATATCTTTGAGTCGTTCAATACTGCTGACCGCATTGTTTGTGTGAAGAGTGCTTAAAACCAAGTGACCTGTTAGGGCAGCTCGAATTGCTATTGCAGCAGTTTCACTATCGCGAATTTCTCCAACCATCACCACATCAGGGTCTTGGCGAAGAATTGACCTCAATGCACTTGAGAAAGTCATGCCGACTTTTTCATTAAGCTGTACCTGACGGATGCCCTGTACACGAAACTCTGCCGGGTCTTCCACAGTTATTATATTCAGCTCCGGTTTGGAGACTTTCATAATGATTGAATAAAGCGATGTACTTTTACCACTTCCGGTTGGCCCTGTTGCCAGTATCATTCCGTAAGGGTTCAAAATTGCTCTTTCAAGCATATCCTGTGCTGCTGGTGACATTCCCAGTTCATCGATTTGTTTCAAACCTGTACTGCTATCAAGAATACGAAGAACCATGTTTTCTCCATGAACAGTAGGTATGGTAGATACACGGATGTTAACCTCCTTACCCTTAATCTTGACGGTAAAGCGCCCATCCTGTGGAATTAAAGTGTGAGCAATATCTAACTTACTGATTACTTTAATTCTTGATATTATTGCTAAAAACATCGCCTTTGGTGGGGGTGGTTCCTCAATAAGTTGTCCGTCAATACGGAATCGCAGCTGTATATGGTTTTTCTCTGGACTAATGTGTATATCACTAGCCTGCCTATTAATTGCTTCTGTCAATAGCCAGTTCACTGTATGAACAACTGGAGCTTCCTCAGTCATAGACTGAACAGCGGTCAACTCCAACTCCTGCATTTCTGCAAATGCTGGTTCATCTGTTCCGAATTCGGGACTTGAGGTGTCTAGGTCTCCTATCGGCATTTCGTGTGTAGTTCCGTAAATAGTGCCCGCTAATTGTTCGAACTCTTCGTTGGTACAAAGTAGGGGTTGAGCAATTAGCCCGGTGGTACTTTCGACTGTGTCAATACCCTGAAAGTTCATCGGATCAGTAATGACAACCTGTAATTTTTGACCTTCCATTCTGCGTAATGGAATAAGTTTCAATTTTTTTGCCATGTCCAATGGTACAACTTCGCTGATGTCAACTTCGAAAGTATGGTTAAGGTTGTACCTTTCATACCCTAACTGTTGTGCAAGTATATCTACAAGTTCTGAAGAGGTTACATAGTTGAGTTCGACTAAAACCTCCCCCAAACGTTTATGTCTTTTCTGGTGCTCTTCAAGAGCTATTTCTAACTGCTCTTTGGAGATTACTCCCTCTTCAAGGAGTAGCTCACCGACTTTTAGGTTTGTATCACTGATATTGTTCATGGTTACCACCTTGTTTTTATTCAGTTTCTACTTCTTCCATTGATTCAGTAGTTTCAGTAACATCCTCAACAACATCGGTTTCTGCTGACTCTGCTTCAAAATCTGGCGAAGATGGGTAGGCTATATTTTCTACTTCTTCATTCGTTTCAGCTACTTCGATATTCACTGTTTCCGGTTCTAATGCGTTATCTTCTATTTCAGAGTTTTCAACCGACGCTTCTACCTCAGTCGACTCAACAGCTTCAGCCGCTGGCGCTTCTAC
>DDLT01000075.1 GCA_002340265.1 Lentisphaeria bacterium UBA2565
GGGCGATTCCAACACGTTGACATTGTCCCCCCGAAAGTTCGTGTGGAAAGCGTTTGGCAAGTGATTCGTCAATTTCTGTTAAACGCATCAACTCTTTTACTCGTTCATTCCGTTCCATTCTGGAAAGGTTTGTTAAGTTTTTGAGAGGCTCGGCAATAATCTTAGCGATTCTCCAGCGTGGATTCAGACTATTGTATGGATCCTGAAAAATCATCTGCACATTTTTACGTGATTTCAGCAATTCGGTCTTTGTTAACTTCAGTAAGTTTTTGTCCTGATAAATTGCTTCGCCTGAATTGTGATGAACAATTTGGGTTAAGGCACGTAGAGTTGTGGATTTCCCAGAGCCGCTTTCTCCGGCAATTCCCAGGATTTCGCCTTGCTTCAACGTGAAGTTGATAGAATCGACGGCCTTGAAACTTTCTTTCTTACTTTTGCTGAATTCTACAGAGAGGCTGTTGATTGAAATCAGATTGTCACGTTCTTTTGCATCGGTAAATGTGGAAAATGTCGGCACGGCATTTAGAAGCTCTTTTGTGTAAGGGTGGTGTGGATGTTTGAACAGTTTTTCAACTGGTTGCTTTTCGACAATTTCACCTTTTTTCATTACCGCCACTTCATCACAGATATTGGCAACTACTCCTAAATCATGTGAAATCAGTAAAAGTGAAAGGTCTGAACCCTTTACTAGGTTGTTAAGCTCTTTGATTATTTGTGCCTGAATTGTGACATCAAGTGCGGTGGTCGGTTCGTCTGCAATAATCAAATACGGATTGCAGGACAACGCCATTGCGATCACAACTCGCTGCTGCATTCCTCCTGAGAACTCGTGTGGGTACTGTTTTAAACGTTGTTCTGGGTTATCGATTCCGACTTTCTTAAGAAGTTCGATTGCACGGTCGATTGCTTCACTTTTCGACTTATTCGTATGTTGAAGCATCTGCTCGGTAATTTGAGTTTCAATGGTCAGAAAAGGATTTAAACTCGACATCGGGTTTTGGAAGATCATTGCAATGCGTTTACCGCGAACCTTTGTGATACTCTTTTCGGTTAGTGGTTTACCTCGAAAGATTACAGAGCCAGTGATTTCAGCGTTGTCACTCAAAAGTCGCATGATGGCGTTAGCTGTGGTGGTTTTCCCACAACCACTTTCACCAACCAAAGCTAGCGATCTGCCACGCTTAAGTGAAAACGATACGTTTTTAACGGCTTGTTGTTTGCCGTGGTCGGAAGTGTAGCTGACGTTTAGGTTGTCAACTTTAAGTAGTTCGGTCATGCTGTGATTCTATTTCTTTAAAATGTTCTTATCGAACCATTTCTTGGAAATCTTGTCTCCGACTTCACTATTGATTATTTTTTTGAGAGAGTCGTTAAGCATTTGTTGGAAAATTATATCACCTTTTCGCATTCCAACGGCATAAAGTTCGCTTCCCAATTTTTCATCCAAAACTATGAACTGCCCCGGGTTTTCACGAAGGTAGTAGCGCCCGAAAATTTCGTCGACAACAACTGCATCTACCTCTTTTTCAGTTAACGCCTGAATTGCCAGTTTGTTGTTATCAAATTTACGGCACTCTTTGAGCTGGTCTTCTAGTTCATGGTTTCTCATAACTGCTTTTTCACTGGTGCTACCGCGTTGAATGCCGACCACTTTGTCCTGAAAATCTGATATTTTGCGAATTCGTGAACTTACAGGCACGATGATTATCTGGTGATTATCGAGATAGGCTGGTGAAAAGTCAATTTGCTCTTTTCGCGATTCTGTTATTGTCAGTCCGTTCCAGATAACATCAATATTGTTTTTATTTAGATTTAGAATTATGCTGTCCCACTCTACAGGTTTGAAATGGACTTTTAGTCCCATGTCTTTAGCCACGGCTTTTGCAAGGTCGATGTCGAAGCCGACGATTTTGTTTTTTTCGTTTCTGAAACCCATTGGAGGAAAATGGTCGTCAAGTCCGACTACAAAGTAGCCTTTTTTTTCGATATTCTCAGTTTGGTCAACAAGGTCATCGCCGCATGAGGTGAGAAATATGAGGGGTGCGATAATGCAGAGAAAGAGTTTAAACATGGTGAAATTTCCGATTTTTTTTGTTTTGGTTTTATGTTGAATCAAATTAGAGTTTTAGAAACTTTTAGCTAGTCTTTTTCGGCGATTTTGTATACAAAAAAGGGCGGGTAAAAACCCGCCCGGGAAATTGGTTTATGAAGCAGTTATTTATACTGGTCCATCGCAAAGAGCGTCTTCGTGTGATGTACAAGTTCATTATGGACAATTTTGTCGGTGACAAGATCGGCAAATTCAGGTTTGTTGTCAACGGAAACTGTCAGTACAAGATCATATTCCCCCGCGACTGAATAGACTTCTTTGACACCGTTTAGTTTGCTTAGCTCATCTGCTGCTTGTTTTACTTGTTTACGCTCCACGTTGATCAGTACGATTGCTGAGTACATAGGCTACCTTCCTTCTGTTTTGTTTTTTGTTGTTCTGTTAAGGACACAGCTAAGATAGTCGATACTTTTGGAGCGTGCAATCGAAATCTTTACATTTTTAGTAAAGAGGTGACCAAGATGGTAAAGAGGCGTCTACAAGTCCGGATTTGTGCATTGGTTTTGCTTTTCCGGTTTTGCTGTCAATAAGGTAAAGTGTACTCTTTCCGGCGTAACGTCTTACGCAAACAAGGTTACGCCCGTCAGGCGCCCAACTAGGCTCTTCCCAGCTTCCGGCAGTCTTGGTTAACAGTTTTACTCCGGCGCGAAGGTTATTCATGTCTACTACCGCAATGTGGTAGTCGCGTCCGCGTTTTAGGCTAAAGCAGATTTTATTTGAAACAGCAGACCAGTCTGGAGAAACGGCTTCTGCGAAGTTGTTTGAAAGTGGACGCGCTTTGCCGCTATTTGCGTCGAAAAGGTAAAGCTTTGGAATTCGCTGAAAGTTGGCTACTGCGAGGATTGTATTTCCAGCGGGATTCCAGCATGGTGAACTCTCTTCTGCACGGTTGTTGGTGACGCGTGTCACTTTCATATTTCGCAGATTCATTTTGTATAGTTCAACACGTCCGTCTTTACTCAGTGTCAATGCAAGTTGCTTTCCGTCTTTGGAGAATGATGCACCCGCGTTCATTCCTCTAAAGGTACTTATTCTGCGGTGACTCTTTTTCAGCATGTCAACGAGTACAATGTTGGTTTTGTTGGGTTCGCAAAGTGTATAAACAAGTTTTTTCCCGTCAGGAGACCAGTTTGGTTCAACAGAAAGGCAGCGGTTATTTGTCAATTTTTTGGAACGACTCAACGAATCGGCGATACCTACATAAATTTCTTTCTTTTTTGCTCTTTCTGATACAAAGGCAATTTGTGATGCACATATTCCCGGTACACGGAATACGGCATTAATAATCGCATCAGCACTTTTACGAATCAGTAAACCATTTTGCGAATTTTTACGAATTACTACACCTTTTCCGCCACGAGGTTGAATGACCATGGATGCTGAGGTTTTGGTCATACTCAACACACGTAGAGTATAGTCGGCGTTAGCATTTTTAGTAACTTCAAACCAGTTGTAAAAGTTGAGGAGTGAACCTATCTCTTTGGCTGATTTAGCATTAGTTGTTGTTGAAATATAAAGTGTAGGGGTTCCACTACTGCTTTTTTTTACAACTTTAATTTGAGCGAAAGAGGAGAGGGCGAAGATTGAGAGGCAGAGGACGACGATTTTTTTCATTACTATTTTCCCTTTTTAAGACGGTTTTGCAGGTATTTGGAAAATCCGAGTTCTTTCATTAAATCCAGGACAGGGGTCTGGTCATATTTAACTCGGATAACTTTCAGTTCTTTTGTTTTGGTATCGAAGGTGACACAGCAGGCTTTTGAGTTTTTGTCACGTGGTTGGCCCACAGACCCGACATTAATCATAAATTTGTCGCCACCGCAGACGATGCCGTCTTTTAGTTTTGTCATTCGAACTGGCATCCCCGGAACATGAGTGGCAATCACCGGCACATGTGTGTGTCCGTTGAACGATATTTCGGATTGTTGATATTCAAAGTTCTTTTCAGCAGATTTCTGATCGACGATATAGAACCATTTTTTGGTAGGTACATGTGATGCATGAACAAAGTCACAACCGGCAATGGTCATCTTTTTCGGTAGTTCGGCTAGCCATTTGAGATGTCTGTGGTGCAGGACATCGCGTGTCCAGTCAATCACATCTCCGGCAATCTCGTTAACTTCCGCACCGAGATAACCGATTAGGGTATATTCATCATGATTTCCGCAAACTGAGTCGATCTTACGTTCAATCATGAAGTCGATGCATTCTCCGGGAAATGGACCGTATCCGACAATATCTCCAGTGCAGACAATTTTGTTGCACTGTTCTTTTTTCAGTTGTTCGTATACAGCTTTAAGCGCGGGCAGGTTGCCGTGGACGTCGCCAAATATTCCCAGTTTCATAATTAAAGTAACTTTTATTTTATTTTTGTGAAAAGGTGCTTCCAAATGTAAGGCAATGAACGAGATAATCAACCGTGCAAATTTGTATGTTTTGTTATTTCTAAATTTAATTAATATTTTTTTATTAATTAAAGATTGTAAATTAATACTTTTTTATTAATTTGACGGCGTGCTAACTGAAATGGAGATGGAAATGGATAGATTAAAAATTTTAAATTTACCGGCAATCAGGCGTTTTCCGACGTATCTGCATATTCTTAAAAGATTGGATACATCGGATATGGAGTATGTCTCGACTGCCGAATTGATTGATCGGTTGGATTTTGAGGCGGTTTTAATTCGTAAAGATTTGGCAGGTTTGGGTTTGAAGGGGGTTCCAAGAAGAGGATACCCTTTGAAAGCGTTAATTAATGCAATTGAATCCTATCTTGGATGGAATAAGGACGATGAAGCATTTCTTATCGGTTCGGGTGCTTTGGGACATGCTCTTCTTGGGTATGAGCAGTTCTCTGATCGCGGCTTGAAGATTGTTGCTGCTTTTGATAGTGATGAAAGTAAATGCGGCAGTGAAATTTCGGGTAAGCCGGTATTTTCAATGACTAAGCTGGAGAACCTGACTGCAAGGATGGGAATTCGAATTGCTTTGTTGTGTGTACCTTGGCATGAGGCGCAGCAGGTCGCTGATCAATTGGTTGAAGCTGGAATAAAGGCAATTTGGAATTTTACGGCTCAAGAGCTGGATTTACCCGAAGGAGTAATCTGCCATAATGAAAATCTTATGAGCAGTTTGGCTGTGTTTTCTGTAAAGATGAAGTCGCATTTTAATGACTAGTTTGGATTGATGGTATGATTAAGGTATCGATCTGCATGGGAAGTTCCTGTTTTGCACGTGGAAACAAGGAAAATCTTGATGCTGTTTTGCGCTATGTAGAACAGAATCAGCTTGAGAAAATAGTTGATTTGGAAATTAGCGGAAGTCTATGTCAGGATAAATGTATCAGCGGACCTAACATGACAGTAAATGGCATGGTTTATTCAGTTGCCGACTGTTCTAGTGCAATTGAACTTATAAAAGAGGCTTGTGGTGAATAGCGATTTCCCGATTTTTACAAAGTCGGCAGAATGTCAGGATTGTTACAAATGTGTGCGTCGCTGTCCGGCTAAAGCTGTTAGAGTGAAAAATGGCAGTGCGAGTGTGATTCCGGAGCTTTGTGTAAGTTGTGGTGAATGCGTTCTTGTCTGTCCTGTAAAAGCCAAGACTGTTCGAAATGATGTGCCGTTTGTCCGGCGCCTTGTGTCTGAGCAAAGAGTTGTGGCTTCATTGGCTCCATCCTGGGTTAGTTGCTATCCCGGTGTTTCAAAGGAGGCAATGGAAAGTGCCTTGAAAAAGCTTGGCTTTGATTTTGTTCGAGAGACTGCTGATGGTGCTGAAATTGTAAGTCGGCAGACAGTGGAGATATTGGAAAACTCAGGTCCCGGTCTTTATGTGTCTTCAGCCTGTCCTTCGGCAGTCGAGTTTATATATAAGTTTATGCCCGATGTGGCTGAAATGGTGATGGAGATTCCGTCTCCGGCGGTGTTGCATGCAGAAGGACTCAAACGTCACCATTATGGTGATTTATCTGTTGTGCTTATCGGTCCATGTATTGCTAAAAAAAGAGAAGCGGAGCTGGATAATTCGTTGGATGCGGTTCTGACTTTTGAGGAACTTGACAAGTGGCTTCTTGATTCAGGTGTGGACTTTGAACATGTCGATTCCGCTTCTGAACATGTCGATGATATAGGAAAGGGCGCTTTTTATCCTGTAGAAGGGGGGATGTTGAAGACGATTGACCCGTATGTTCCGGGCTTGACATCAATCAGTTTATCCGGACTTGATACTATTGAACGGGTACTTTCCGGTGAAGCCGATTGTGTGAAAAGTGAGCAGGTTTTTGTAGAAGTTTTAGCTTGTAAAGGCGGATGTGTAAATGGACCGGGCTGGAGTTGCTCGCGTAAGCCGGGAAAGCTATCAGATATTCTGGCTGTTGCTAAGCGTGATTGTCAGGATAAACATAAGCTGTTGGATGTCTCTGGTTGTAATGTTTCGATGCCGGTCAAGGTTGAGAATGTCGTTGGTGAAGTTGATGAGACCGAAATTCAGAGTGCGTTAGCCGGAGTTGGTAAATATTCGCATTTGGATGAGTTGAACTGTGCCGGTTGCGGATACCAAACATGCCGCGAGTTTGCATCTGCTTTTGTAGAAGGCAAAGCCGAGAAAGAGATGTGTGCGTCATATATGCGTAGGTTGGCTCAGAAGAAGGCAAATGCATTGACTCGATATATCCCCGCAGGTGTTGTCGTTGTCGGCAGAAATATGCAGGTTATTGAAGCGAACCGTCGCTTTGCCTCACTTTTGGGCGAAGATGTGGAGTTGGTTTATGATGAGACAGAAGGTCTGCAGGGTGCCGATTTGAATAGACTGCTTCCTTTTGGGAATCTGTTTGAGGCGTCGTTAGCTTCAGGCGATGATGTGGTCAGAAGTGGTTATAAGTTTGAAGATAGAATTATTGATATAAAAGTATTCAGTATTGAAGCTCATACTATGGTTGGAGCAATTATTGAGGATGTTACGGAAATTGAGTGTCGACGTGAAAAGATTGCTGAGAAAGCACGTGAAGTGATTTCAAAGAATGTGATTACAGTTCAGCAAATTGCGAAATGTCTGGGTGAACACATGGCAGATACGGAAGTTTTGTTGCGTCAGGTCGCATCTGGTTTTGAAGAGAATTAGTATGCCACCCTTAGCCGATTACCATATAGAAGTTGAGTGTTTTCAGTTGACCAAAGACGGCGAAAGTGTCTGTGGTGACTACTTTGAAGTTCGTAAAATTGTTAATGAAAATAGAACGCTTGCAGTTCTTTCTGATGGTTTAGGAAGTGGTATCAAAGCGAATTTACTTTCGACTATTACCGCAACAATGGCGTTGAAATTTTTCAGTGAGGACATGAATTTGAGTCATGCTTCACGAATTATTATGGATACGCTTCCGGTTTGTGAAGAACGTAAAATTTCGTATGCGACTTTTACTGCGGTAGATATTCGACATGATGGAAGAGTGCGAATTATTGAGATGGATAATCCGTCATTTGTGCACCTTCGTAATGGACGAGTTGAAAAACATGAATCGTCAGTGATTGAATCGGTTAACTGGCCGGGAAGATCGATGGTGTACTCGGAGTTTCAGCTTGCGCCGGAAGACCGAATTGTGTTTGTGTCTGATGGCGTTACACAAGCTGGTATCGGTGGGCAAGAATTGCCTTTCGGTTGGGGAGATAATAACTTAGCTGATTTTGTTTCCCAAGCGGTAGAGCGAAGTCCGGACGTTTCGGCAGCGCGACTGTCTTCACTTGTCGTGAAAACAGCTCTTTCTAAAAATGCAAAGAGTCGCTGTGTTGATGATACGTCATGTGCATCAATTTATTTTCGACGACCTAGAAAAACTGTGATGGCTTCAGGTCCGCCATTTCATAAAGAAAGTGATGCGGTAATGGCACGACTTTTTGACTCTTTTGAGGGACGAAAATTAATTTGTGGAGGCACAACTGCATCAATTCTCGGTCGAGAGTTGGAGCAGGACATCGAGGTGGATTTAAGCACGGTATCGCAAAAATTACCTCCTTTGTCAAGGATGAAGGGCGTTGAGGCGATTACAGAGGGAATTCTGACTCTGACCGAACTATGTAGCTATTTGGAAAGTGGTTTGCAGTTAGGTGTAGATCAATCGGTTAAAACTCTTGGTCGAGTATTGATGGAGAGTGATTATATTCTATTCCTGATAGGGACACGTGTGAATGAGGCTCATCAGGATCCAAGCCTTCCTGTGGATTTGGAAATTCGCCGGAATGTTCTGAAGCGAATTATGAAGCTTCTAGAAGAAAAATTTAACAAATCTGTGGTATACAGATATTTATAGTTTCCTTAGTGTTTTGACGGGGTTTTGAAACTTGCCCTTTGAAATCCCGTCATTACCTTTCAGACTTTGCTGTTTAATGCGGCAAAAGGGTGCATGGGATCGGGCGACGTGCCCGATCCTCTTTTTTAAATTTAAAAGGTTTTCCTTGGTATATCGGTGGGGTTTTGTTCTAAACCCTTTTCAAAACTCCATCGATATTTTTCAGATTTATTGCATTATGCAGTAAAAGGGTGCATGGGGGATCGGGTGACGGACCTGATCCCCATTTTTTTAGTTTGAGAAAACCGGGAAGGATAGGGTGAATGTAGAGCCTTTCCCCAACTTACTTTCAAGGTCAATCTTACCATTGTGTGACGCCACAATATGTTTGACAATTGCTAAGCCGAGCCCAGTTCCTTCTATTTTACTGGAGTGTGATTTATCAACTCGATAGAAACGTTCAAAGATTCGTTCCTGTTCCGCCGTATCAATTCCAAAGCCCTCATCTGCAACTTTCAGTACAAGTTGATGGTTTGCAACTTCTGCAGAAACTACCACAGATGTATTATCATTACTGTACTTTATACTGTTACTGGTCAAATTGACTATTGCCTGATGAATTAGCGACGGGTTTACGCTCCAATGAAGTTTTTCATCACAGTTTATAGCTATGTTGATTGATTTGTGTTTCGCCATCGACTGACATGCTGAAACGGCACTGTCAATCAACCCAAGAATATTCGTATCCTGAAATTCTTCCGTGCGCTTACCTGCATCAAGTTTTGAAAGCGCTAGAATATCTTCGATAAGTGTTGAGAGTCTTCGACAGTTCTTTTTAATCATTTTCAGGAAGAAAAGCGCGTCATCTTTATTTTCAATCGCACCTTCATCAAGCGTTTCTGTAGCTCCTTGAATCGCCGCAATTGGCGTGCGGATTTCATGAGATACATTTGCCACAAAATCTTTTCGCATGGTTTCAAGGCGTCGAATTCTAGTCACATCGTTCAGTACAATCACCGCACCGCGAAGTTCCTGGTTCTCGTTAACCAGAGGTGTGCCTTTGATGGAAATCAACTTCTCTTCTGAGTCGTAAAGTACGATATCCTTCTGATCAAACTCTTTGGTGTTGATCACTTTCTCGATAAAATCAATAATAATCGGGTTACGAATAACCTCCGTTACCGGCATCTTTTCATCTGGAGCCGCAGAGATATTAAGCAGTGAAAGCGCCGATTTGTTGATTTTGATCAAATTCATATTAGAACTAACCGCAATAACTCCTTCACGCATACTTTTGAGAATTGCTTTTTCCTCACGAGCCTGACGAACAATTTTACGTGTATTCTTCTGCAACTGTTCGCCCATTTTGTTCACAGCTTCAGCCACTCCACCGATTTCATCAGTTGATTCAATTGTCAGCTTTTTGTCAAAGTTACCGCTAGCATAACGTGCGGCTCCGCGATAAAGCTTTTCAAGAGGTGAAACCAGCTTCTTGGTGACTAGAGAAATCAGAATCGTACAAATGAAAGCTGTAATAATACCGAAAACTGCAACTTTTATATAGACTTCACGAAGTGTGTTTTGCAGCGTGTCGACAGGCAGAGAAATTCGCATTACCCCGATTTTCTTGTCAGAAATTATCACGGGCGATGCATAATACATCATATCAATTTTCAGCGTGTTACTATAACGGACTTTATAGCCGCCGCTTCCGGAAAAGGCCTTTTGTATTTCAGGTCGATCTGCGTGATTTTCCATGTTTTGATGATCTTTCTCAGAGTCAAAAAGAACCTCACCACCCATAGAAATTACAGTAAGACGAATCTCTGTATCTTCCGCGATTTTATCAAGGTATTTAACCTTTTCATTAGATCGATTCTGAATCAGCTCTGCAATATCGTTTCGGAGAATAGCAGTGCTGTCTGATAGTTCTTTACGAATTTGTTTGTTGTAAAGATCTGTAGCAATATGCGAACTGAACCAAACCACTGGAATCATCGCAAGTAGCGAGACAATCAAAAAGGCTGGGAAAAGTTTGAAGAAGAGTTTCTTTGAAATCATCTGTTCACCTTTTACTCGCTGAAGCGGTAACCAATTCCGCGGATCGTTTCAATAAGTTTACCCGCCTCTCCCAATTTCTTACGAAGCCCCACAATCTGTACATCAATTGCGCGGTCTGTTACCGGATAATCTTCGCCGTGAACATGTTTGATAATCTGAGTTCTTGATTTAACCCAGCCCGGATTTTTAGCAAGAAGGTGGAGAATAGAAAACTCACTGAAAGTCAGCTTCACTTTTTCGCCGTTGATTTTCACTTCATGCTTTTGGTTATCAATAGAGATTGGGCCACGTTCAAGAGGACCTTCGGTTTCCGTTGGTTCCGAGCCGTCACTTTCGCCGACACGTCGAAGCACAGAGTTAATTCTTGCAATGAGTACACGGTTGCTGAACGGTTTGGTAATGTAGTCGTCGGCTCCAAGTTCAAGGCCGATGACAATATCGCTCTCTTCACCTTTCGCAGTCACCATAATAATTGGAATAGACTTCGTTTTATCGTTGCTTTTAAGAATACGGCAGGTTTCCAGACCGCCGATTTTCGGCATCATCAAATCCAGAAGGATAATATCAAACTCATCATCTTTTACAGCTTCAAGGCAATCCTCGCCAGACTCCACAGCCACGGCCTCAAAACCTTCTTTATTAAGGTTGTATCGTAGCAGTTCGCGTAAATCCTCTTCGTCATCAACAATCAAAACTCTGTATTTATTCACATTTTTCTCCATTCATATTTTACAAAATGTTAAGACTTAATTTGTTTTGAGTCATAAATTTATGTGAGAAAGCGTAAAATGAAATTCCACAAAGTTAGATTTTGGTTAAAACTGTGTTCAGTGGAAGAAAATGGAGAAGAAAGTAAGGGTGCAACTAATGCCGGAATTACTTATGTACCCTGCATTAGCTGCATAACTGGGGTTGTGAAATGATTGTTATTTGGGAGGAAGGACTAACATTTCGTCTTCCGGCCAGATTGATGAAATCTCTTCTTCTAGAATTTTTTCTAGATCTTCAAGTACGTAAGCACCGGATTCGCAGACGAAACTGTAGGCTTTTCCTGTTTTTCCGGCACGACCTGTTCGACCGATTCGGTGAACGTAGTCTTCGGCTTTTACTGGAAGGTCGTAGTTGATGACGTGGCTGATGTCATCGACGTGAATTCCACGTGCTGCCACATCGGTTGCGACGACAATTTTGATTTGCCCATTACGAAGTCTTTCAAGAAGTTTCAAACGTTTGTTCTGTGGAATATCACCAGTCATCTCAGCCGCTTCGATATTGTACTGAGTCAGCTGGCGAACCAGTTTTGACGCCTGATCTTTACGGTTGATGAAGATAATCATTCGCACCACATCTTCGTTTTTTAGAATCGAAAGCAGCATTGCCAATTTGTCACGAGACATTACTGAGTAGAACTTCTGGTCAATTAGATCGGTAACCAGTTCTTCAGCTTCGATTTCGACTGTTACTGGATTGCGTT
This sequence comes from Lentisphaeria bacterium UBA2565, assembly GCA_002340265.1. Taxonomy (GTDB): domain Bacteria; phylum Verrucomicrobiota; class Lentisphaeria; order UBA2565; family UBA2565; genus UBA2565. The sequence goes on from DDLT01000075.1 coordinate 11,926, forward strand.
GCCAGCTTTTGATTAGACGAAGTACAGATTCGGTCATTGTCGCTGAGAACATCATCGTATGTCGATGTCCCGGATGCGGTGTCCGCTGAACAATTCGGCGAACGTCTGGAATAAATCCCATATCAAGCATGCGGTCTGCTTCGTCGATAATCAAAATTTCAACCTGACGTAGTTTCAGGTGATTGCTTCGCAGATAATCGATACAGCGGCCAGGCGTTGCAACTAGAATGTCAATTGGTTTATTCAGTTTGTCACGCTGTCCGGCATGTCCCATCCCTCCGAAAATTGCCAGATTGTTGAAGTTTGTGTATTTACAAAGTGCGGTGGCGTCTTTGTGGATCTGAATTGCCAGCTCACGAGTCGGAGCTAGAATCAGAACACGGGCAGATCCGGGAGGACGGTGTGTTGTGATTGGATTTTCCAGCATATGGTTGATTGCTGAAATCAGGAACGAGGCAGTTTTGCCGGTTCCGGTTTGAGCTTTTCCGGTAATGTCACGGTCTTTTAGAGAATGCGGAAGTGACTGCTCCTGAATCGGTGTGCAGTATTTAAATTTAAGATTTTGAAGAGCCGCTAGAATTTCGGTGCGAATTGGTAGCTCGGTGAAGCGGGTTTTGCCTTCTTCTGCAGGAACTTCGGTAATTTCTGGAAGAACAATTTTCTTTGGAGCCTGTTTTGGTTTGTTCTGCTTTTTCTTTTGAGGCTTATTTTGACCACTTTTTTGCGATTTTTGCTGGTTGTCAGAACTCTTTTTCTGCTGAGTTTGTTTTGGTCGACGTTGTTGTGGCTTCGGCTTTTCAACTGGTTGTGCAGGTTTTGCCGGAACGTTTTTCTTTGGTTTTAGAAAGCTGATTAACTTCTTTACAATTTTCATTAGTTTTCCTTTTGTGCCGTCTCGACACTCGATTTCTGTTGGTTTTCAATCTGATTCTTTAACTGTCCACAGGCTGCGGCAATTTCGTCGCCACGACTATTACGAATTGTGACTAAAGCTCCATTTTTCTGGAGTGTGGAGACAAATTTGTTCAGATCAGATTTTGTCGGTGTACTGCTATTTTCTTCGATACTATTAAGAGGAATGAGGTTGATTTTGGCATTTATCGTCTTTGCAAGTTTTGCCAGATTTACCGCATTGTCGTAAGAATCGTTTTCACCTTTAACAAGTGTATACTCAAAGGTGATTTTTCTACCTGTCTTTTGTAAATAATACTTACAGGCATCTATAATTTCCGTTAACGGGTAACGGCATTTATCAGGAATGATATTTCGTCGCAGTTCATCGCTCGGTGCGTGAATTGAAACTGCTAGATTCCACTGAATCTGCTCATCTGCCAGTTTTTTGATACCTGGAACTATACCACTAGTGGAAACTGTGACATGTCTTGCTCCGAGATTGAAGAACTCTTCGGAAGTCACAATCTTCAACCCTTCAATTGTGTGAGGGTTCAAAAGCGGTTCGCCCATGCCCATAACTACAATGTTGGTCGGCATCTTCCCATAACGATTGGCAATGAAAAGAATCTGTCCGGCAATTTCAGCTGCTGAAAGGTTTCGAATAAGTCCGGCTTTTCCACTTGCGCAAAACACACAATTTACGGGACAGCCGACCTGAGTACTGATACAGACCGTACGACGTTTTTCACTTGGAATGTAGACGGTTTCAATTAGTTTTCCATCCTGGCAACGAAGGACAAATTTCTCAGTGCCATCAGATGCTTTCAAACAATGTTCAAGCGAAAATGGATTGACTGAGTAGTTTTCTTCCAGAGATTCAATCAGTTTTTTGGGGATGTTTTTCATAGCCGAGAAGTCGGCGGAAAATTTTGAATAGATCCATTGGTGAATCTGTTTAGCACGAAATTTAGGTTGATTAAGCGAAGAGAGAATTTCTTCAAGAGCTTTTTTAGAATAACCTAGGATGGATTTCGTCATGATAGTCTGATGGGAAAAATGGTACGGGAGGAGAGACTCGAACTCTCACGGGTCGCCCCACTGGAACCTAAATCCAGCGCGTCTGCCAATTTCGCCACTCCCGCACTAATTTTAAAGTTGAAATACATCTGGTACGGGAGGAGAGACTCGAACTCTCACGGGTCGCCCCACTGGAACCTAAATCCAGCGCGTCTGCCAATTTCGCCACTCCCGCAGATAGATTGTATTTCGAAACACGTTTGGTACGGGAGGAGAGACTCGAACTCTCACGGGTCGCCCCACTGGAACCTAAATCCAGCGCGTCTGCCAATTTCGCCACTCCCGCATGGTGTAACGTGTTTTCGTTGTGAGTCAGAAAGTAGTGAGAGTTTTGAATCTTGCTAGTCATTTTTTTCCAAAAAGTGAAAAAATATTCATCAGCTCATGTCCGTGTTCTTTTAACCAGAGAGTTGAGGTGCGGTGATTTGGGTCATATTTCTCCAAAATCTGATAGAATTGAGCAGAATGGTTCATCTGATAAAAATGACAGAGTTCGTGAATTATTACCGATTTTATAACTTCTTGAGGCGCTAGAATTAACCGCCAGTTCAGATTCATATTTCCTTTCCTGGAAAAACTGCCCCAGCGACTCTTTTGACTACGAATTGTGACCTTCTTTACCGGCACTTCCATCACAGAAGAGTAGTGATTTATCACCGGTTCGATAATTTTCTTCATTTCTTTAAAATAAAATTGCCAAAGTAGATTTTCGTAGAAAAAGTCCGCCAATTTTGTGTTCAGAGATTTTCGTGTAAGAGTAATTTTCTCGTTCTCAAAACGGAAAGAGCAGGGGAGTGTATTGTCAAAATTCACTTCAAGCGGAATCATTTTACCTAAAAATGGAACTGTCCCATCTCTATCAAAATCGTCCGGAAGCTTTAGACGCACATTTTTCTGATGGATTTTGTGCCGTTCCAAAGATTCAACGACTTGAATCTCGAACTCTTTTATAAAGCTGTTGATTTTTCTAGGTGTGGCATTATAAGGCGCTGAAACTACAAGGTGGTCTTTGTTGACCCGTAGGATTAGTCGCTTGCTGTTGTGATAATATTTAACGCGGCAGAGAATTTCTTTGACCAATTCTCCCTGAAACAGGAAATTAAAGTTCTGAGGCTTCATAGCTGATTTTACCGGAAAGAGAATATTTCTTCTTCTTGTCACGCACAATGTAGTTATTTGCTTCCAGCGTGTTCATGATTCGGAAGACCGTGTTTTTAGGAAAGTTGAGTCCTTTTGCCACATCGCTGATACCTTTTGGTGAATCGGCTTGTGCAATAAACTCTAGAATTTTGAGTGCGCGTTCAAGATTTGGAATTTGAACATCAGATTTCTTCTTTTCCATAAAACTGTCCTCTATGTACGTTGGAATCGTAAGTTAACAACAAATTCTTTTTATTCTACCAATTAGTTTTTGTAATTGTTTGGAATGAACTTGTAAATGGGGGAATTGAACATATTTTTGAGCCTAATTTGATATTTTAATGCCTAATTTTATAAATAATTGGAGATAAAAATGGCGGGTTTTATTACTTTTTGTGTAGT
>DDLT01000110.1 GCA_002340265.1 Lentisphaeria bacterium UBA2565
CATCGTTTACAGTTCCCAAAGATTGGAATGGGCGTAAAACTATTATCACATTTGATGGAGTAGATTCGGCATTTTACCTTTGGGTTAACGGTAAAAAAATTGGTTATAACCAAGGAAGTCGTACGCCATCTTCATTTGATATTACAGAAGTGTTAAAAGATGGCAACAACCTACTTGCCGTTGAGGTTTACCGCTGGTGTGATGGGTCTTATCTGGAAGATCAGGATTTCTGGCGTTTAAGCGGAATCTTCCGTGACGTATATCTTAAGTCACGCCCTGAAGTTGGAATCAGAGATTTTCGTGTAAAAACTAATCTTGATAAAAACTACAAAAATGCGGAACTCGAACTGTCGGTTGAAGTTAAAAATAGCGGAAATAAAGAGGCTGCGAAAAAGGTCAGTGCTGTTCTTTTAGACGCAAATGATAAAGTGGTTGCCGAACTTTCAGAACAAACTGTTAAAGTTGCAGCAAATACAAATCAGTCTATCACTCTCAAGAAAATGGTGACAAATCCTGCTAAATGGACTGCTGAAACACCAAATCTTTATCAACTTCTGATCAAAATCACGGAACCAAATGGCAAAGTGATTGAAGTAATCCCACAACGAGTTGGTTTCCGTGCTGTTGAAATGATAGACGGAATTCTGAAAGTTAACGGGAAACGTATTGTAATCAAAGGTGCAAATCGCCACGAACACCACCCGACACTTGGTCATGTGGTAACTGAAGAATCAATGCTTCGCGACATTAAATTGCTTAAGGAAGGTAACTTCAATGCGGTTAGAACCTGTCACTATCCAAATGTGAGTCGCTGGTATGAACTTTGTGACGAATATGGTTTGTATGTAGCAGATGAGGCCAACGTCGAAACTCACGGCATGGGCTGGGGTAGACCACACAAACTTGCAAAGTCGCCTGAGTGGAAAGAATCTCACATTTCTCGTGTCAGAAATATGTTTGAACGCGATAAAAACTATCCATCAATTATTGCCTGGTCCATCGGAAACGAATCCGGTAAAGGAGCAAACCTGCAAGCCTCTTATAAATGGTTAAAGGATCATGATAAAACACGTTCTGTCGGATATGAGCAAATTGGGAAAGGTGGCTATACTGACTACTGGACACCAATGTACGCAAATCCAAATAAAATTGTCAGTTATGCAAAAAACAACCCAAAACGCCCGGTAATCCTTTGCGAATATACACATGCGATGGGTAACTCGAATGGAAACCTTAAAGAGTATTGGGATGCGACAGACAAATATCCGAAAGCTCAGGGTGGATTTGTCTGGGATTGGATGGATCAAGGTCTTGAACTAAAAACCAAGTCAGGTAAAACCTATTACGGCTATGGCGGCGACCTTGAACGTAAAGGGACTCGCCATGACAACAACTTCTGTATGAATGGTGTTCTAGCTGCTGACTGGACGCCGCACCCTGGATATTACACACTGAAAAAGTGTCAGGAAGGTGTGAGAACAGAGGCTGTTGATGCAAAAAATGGTAAAATAAAAATTACTAACAAGTACAGTTTTATCAACCTTTCAGACTTACTAGTTTGTAATTGGACACTGACTTCTAAAGGTCAAGTAATTGCTGAAGGTTCAAATACCGATTTAAATATTGCTCCTGACCAGTCAAAAGTGATCAACCTGAACCTTCCGAAGAAAACATCTGACTCGGAAATTTGGCTGAACGTAAGTTATGTACTGAAAGAAAATACACCTTATGCCGAGAAAGGCTTTCAATTAGCGTGGGAACAGCTGAAATATGCAGATGCTCCTAAAGCTCAGACAAAAGGAATTTCAGTTCCAATTAAGAGTTGCAAAGAAAGTTCAACAAAAGTGACCATTGAAGGTCAAAAATTCTCTGTTGTGATTTCAAAAGAAACTGGTCAAATTAGCTCTTACGTTATCAATGGCAAAAGCATGTTCAAGCAAGGACCAAAGGCTGATTTCTGGCGTGCTCTAACCGACAATGACCGTGGTTACCGTGCTTACGATGTAATGAAGAAATGGGAGAAGGCTCCAGAAAGTTTGAAAATTGATTCTGTTGATGTTAAGAAATCTACAAATAGCGCGACAATTACAGTTGCCGGAAAGTTCACATCAATCAACAATTCAGAATGGAATGTAACTTATCTTGTAAAAGGTGACGGTTCAGTGAAAGTGACTAACTCCTTTACACCAAAAGGAAAACTTTCAAAAATTCTTCGTGTAGGCACACAACTTATTGAAAACAAAGGATTTGACCAGTTTAGTTGGTATGGTCGCGGTCCAAATCCTACATACTCAGACCGAAAGCTTGAGCCAATCGGCGTTTTTGCTGGAACTGTTGACGAGCAGTGGGTTGACTACTCTCGTCCTCAAGAGAACGGTAATAAAGTAGACGTGCGTTGGTCTGCTCTTCGTGATGACAAAGGCTACGGCATTCTAGCAGTTTCAGAGAAACCTTTGAGTGTGGCTGTAAGACACTATTCTCACAATGACATGAAAGGTGACCCAAAAACGACTAAATACTACAAGCCTAGAGCCGCAAGCAGCACTGGAAGTTCAGAAGGTGCAGTAAAAGATATGGTAAAAGGTGGTGTTCGTCATACGCACGAAATGAAGAAACGCGATGAGATTTATTGGAGTCTTGACGCTGTTCAACAAGGAGTTGGCGGTAATAACAGTTGGGGGCAATGGCCAATGAGTGCATATCTGATTAGCCCTGACAAAAATTACACTTGGACTTACACATTCAAGCCATTAACTCCAACAGACAATATCTGGGAAAAAGCTAAATAGACTTTTCGAATAAAGAAGAGGCTCAATTGAAGAGCCCTTTTTTACTTTTCATAAACCGTACATTTTCACGAATGTGCGGTTTTTTATTTCCAATAAAACAGAAAAAGCGAAGCAAATATTTCTATCCTCCTCGACTTTTTTTTACAACTGTTTAGATAATCGCCCAAAAGCTGTATAATTGACTGAACTTTCTCCAACTTAGTAAAATCAATAAAAGGGGCATCTCTAATGAGTTTTAAATCAAAAGCAAATTATCTAATAGCAATATTTCTGTCAATCGTTTTTTCAGGCTGTGTCACAAAGGTTGAAAAGCCGGTTTACAAAACAGTTCAGGGAAAAACAGAGCTTTACCCCACCCCAAAAGAGTTTAAAATTGAGAAAGAGGCTTTTAACCTTTCGAACAATCCCATAATCATTATCGGGAAAAATGCCGACAAAGTGGAACGATTCGCAGCAGAACGTTTTCAAACTTTGGTTCAGCGTAAAACTGGAGTCACACTTCCAGTTCGTTCAGAAAATACCGCTTTTCTAAAACAAGGTTCCGCCTTTATTCTTGGAAAACGTTCAACAAATTCATGGCTTGATCGCCTCTGTACAGAGCATAAAATTAACCTTTCTGACACCATGCCGAATGGTTTTGAACCGAAGTTATCTGATGGTTTCGTTCTTCAAACAATCACTGAAAGCAACCGAAACTTCGTCATCATCGGAGGAAGTAACTCGCGCGGTGTAATTTATGGTCAGGAAAGTTGTGCGGACCTACTCTCTTTTGATGGTGAAAACTTCTCCATTCCACAGGTTGCAGTCAGAGATTGGCCAACTGTCAAATGGCGTAAAGACGGTGCTTGGATAAAAGATATTCACAAGTTCTACTTTGAACGCATCGGAATCGAAGCACTAATTCGTGCAAGAATTAACCTTATACCATTTAGACCTAGAAGAAATCCAAGTTTCTTGACCAAACTATTTAACGAAGATGCTGAGAATCGTGAAATGGCCGACGAACTTCACCGCCGTGGCTTCATGTTAAGCGTCGGCGTACACGGTGCCATTGACAAACACCAACATGACAGCGAACTGAAGAAACTCCGTCGAAACCTCGAACTTGGAGGTGACCAGGTTTATGTAGGATTTGACGATGCTGGAATGGGTGAAGCACCACTTGAACTCATCGAAAAAGTAGTAAAACTAAGTGCAAAATATGGAATTAAAGACGACCACTTTGCTGTCACTACCCTGCCCTATGCGGAACTTCCAGAAAACAATCCTAAAATTGCCAAAGTACTAAGTGTAAAAGGCTTTGAAAAAGCCGTGGTAATCATCACGCGCCCACCGGATAAAGAACTGCATAGACAATGTACCGAACGTAAAATTAACTACCAGTTCTGGCACAACTGGCCTATGGGTTTCCAGTACTCTCCAGTACTGCGAAAGAATGCACTGCACCGTGAAGTTTATCACATTCCCGTCCCCTTTAATGTCGGCTGGTTCGAACCGACTGATGACACCATGCGACTTGGTGAAAACTACACCCCGAACTCCATGTTTTCGCTTGCCGGAAGCCGCGGAGTGGCAGAGAACTTTGTCTACACTTGGGGAATGTACGCTTGGAATCCGGGCGGTTTGAACTGGGAGAAAACAGAAGATGCAATCTTCAGTTACATATTCGGAGATTCCTCGGTTTCCAAAATCAGAAAGATCAACAAAATCTTGATCGAAGTCAGTCCGCTTTTCAACAAAGAAGAAGGACATGGTGGTTGGAGAAAAGTCACCTACAGATCACCATTAAGTTTAATTGATACAGCCGACAAATCCAAAGTATTGAAAAAACTTCGCAAAGCGCAAAGACTCTATACGAAAGTAAAAGAAAATGCGTTGAAAGAATCGTTAGTGCCACAAGCACGCCTTTATCACTACTTTCTAAATCCGTTACAAGATTCCATAAACGTCTACGAAAAATGTGCGTCACTGAGTTGGCCGGAAGAGTTTTTTGTCGAATCTGAACTGATGATTGAACTCTCAAAACTTCTCGAGAAAAATAACGAGAAAGGCGCTGCACAACTGCTTGAAACAAAACTTCAGGCGGTTCGTCCACTCCTAAAAGAGATCGAAAATGAACTCGGTGACTTCTACCAGATTAGCGTCTATTTGAATAAATGGGAAGAGAAACAACAACTATCCTACTGGGTTGACAAAATCAATCAACAGAAATCGGGGAATGTCGTTCTCTATATTTCACGTTCAAAAGACGGCATGGTTAAAATTGAACCTGAACTAAATGAAGACCGCTTTATGATTTTCTACAGTATCGACGGTTCTGAACCACGCGCCTTTACCAAATGTTATGCCTACAAAAACCCATTCGAACTGAAAGGCGAAGGCATAGTTAAAGCCGTCATCTTTGATACGAAACAAGGAATCCACGGTCACGTATTTGCTAGAGAATTTGGTTACACAAAAGGAAACTGGAGCATCGCTGTCGATGACAACCAGAAGCAAAGTGATGTGTTAATTGACGACAACCTGTACAACTACTGGGTGAACAACGGACACTTCGATATTTGGAATGTAGATAAAACCGAAAACAAAACCTCATCATCTCACCCACACAACTTCATTGTTGATTTAGGAGAAGAGAAAACGGTCGGCGGAATCGGTTACATGCCGGGACTTCGAAACTTTCGAAACAAAGTCGATGAATCAGCTCTTGTCAGCTCCAAACCGGCACAACAAGACGCCTTCACCTTTTTATGGGGAGCCGCCGAAGATTACAAAGTCTTTGTCAGTCAAGATGGCAAAAGCTGGGGAGAAGCAGTCAACAGTGGAAACTTCGACTATCCGAAAGGTTTAGGCGTCGGAACTCGTCGTTACAAACCATATCATGTCTTTGTCGAAAAAATGTATCAACGTGTCAACTTTGACAAAACATACAAAGCTAGGTACATAAAATTCGTCGTTGAGAGCATCTACGACAAGCAGATCCCGGTCACAAGCATGAACGAAATCGATATATTTAGCAACTAAGATAACAAGTCATCAGGTTGCAACTTCTAACTTGCTAAACTGCGACTAAAAAAAAACATAAACTTTTTTTTAAAAGCTGTTTAGAAAGCATTTCTAGATAGGTATACATAGATACAAAACACATAAATAACGTTCGGGCGTTCTACATTCCCGAATGTTCAAATAGAACTTCTTCTCCTCCATCCTCGGACAAATCCCTTGTTTTTAATTTGTCCGGGGATTTTTTGTATCCAGTTCTTTAGTATACGGTGAGCGGTACACGGTAAACTTACTTCGTTCATATTTATGATTGAAGGTCACAAAAGCAACTTCATATCCCCAAAATAAACCAAAGGTCTATACAAAATCGTTCACGGCCATGCAAAATGACTTATAACCAGTCATCTACGATTTTATCCTGCGGTGCAATTATTTTCTCATGCGGTTCAGTCATCATAAAGTAGGTCGGAGAGTCCCTCGACGACTTGAAACCGGCATCGCCAGTTTTGTTGCGGTCACGGAGTGACACGCACTACTTTGAATCGGTCACGGAATTAATAAAAAGGGCAACCACGTGGGATGCCCTTATTATCGTTTATAAATTTTGTTGCTATCGTTCAGAAGACGCAAGCCTCGCGTCTCTATATTTTACGATTATTTAACCATTACCTTTTAATCATTCATCCACTGTTCAGCAATCGTTTAACAATTGTTCTGCTACTGTTCAACCATTGTTTAACAATCGTTGTGCAACTGTTAATCGAGAACGTCTTGTTTGATCCATTGAATCATTCTGTCTTTTGATTTCATGTTCTTGACGGTGGAGTGAAGAGGTTTGCCGTCTTCTTCCATCCAGTCGACAATGTTTAGAATTTCCATTAAGGCATAACTTTTGGAGTTTATCATCTCTTTAATTGCTTTGTACGCAGGTTCTTTGACGCCGAGTTTGATTAATGCCCATGCCGCCATAGCTCTGACGTTGTGACTTTCATCGCTCAACAGTTTCTTAAGGGCCGGCTTTGCAGCTGCTGCTTCTTTGCCAAGCATCATCAGGCCTGTCGCACCCCAGTAACGGATTCCAGAATCTTTGTGTGAAAGATATTTGGTCAGAACCGGAATGTTTGCGGTTTTCTTTTCCAGAGTGGTTTCCGCCGCCTGTTGATAAGCTGAAAGGTTATAAAGCGACTCTTTTCGAATCAGTTCATAAACTGTCATGCTGTTGTCTTTTGCACGTTTGTTGACTTCGGATTCTGGGATTAGTCCCGCATCATGAATTTTTTGCTGATATGACATCAACTTTTTATTCATCATTTGAACACGTTCTTTGCTTCCCTCTTTTGATGCGAGGTTTTCCAGACAATGCGGATCTTTTATGATGTCATAAAGTTCGTATTGCGGTTTTGTTTGGAAGTATCGGCTCTGAATCTTGTTCAGAGTTCCCTCTTTGAAGCATTTTTCCCATTCACGCTGAAGTGGAATCTTCCATTGATAAGTCAATTTCTGACCACGCGGCACATACGGAATATAGTTTTTTACAAAAAGAAACTGTTTGTCTCGAATTGCCCGGGCGTTTTCCACACGTTCATCATTTCGTCCACGAAAACTGTAGTGATATTCCGCTTCCGGGTCTTTGTGGTCTCCAAGGAAAATACGTCCCTGATAGTTTTCAGGGATTTTTGCACCTGCAAGTGAAAGCCAAGTCGCCGGCATATCAACAAAGCTGACAAGTCGATCAACTGTGGTTCCAGTTTTAGAGTTTGGCCACCACTTTTTATACTTTGCAGGAATGCGAACAATCAACGGCGCGTGAGTTCCACTGTTGTACATAAAACGTTTTCCACGTGGTAACGCGCCTCCGTGATCCGAACAGTAGATAACAATGGTGTTGTCGGCAAGTCCTGCCTTTTCCAGGCCTTTAACCGCATTGCCAAGTTTACTGTCCATTTTTTTGATAGAGTCGTAATAGAATGCGGTGTTTTTGCGGACAATATCGGTGTCAGGATAGTAAGGCGGCAACACGACTTTGTTCTTATCATGTTTATTCTTTGTAGACATCGCTTTACTTTCGTGTGAGTCGAAGAGGTTTATAACCTGAAAGAACGGCTGTTTGTTTTTCAATACAGACCATTTTTCTGGGTTCCCCTTATCCCAAAGCTTTCCCTGATTGAATGGAATATTGTAGTCGGTCTTTTTACCGTTTGTGGTGTAATAGCCCGCCTCTTTGAGAAGCATTGGATATGGTTTTACCGCATTTGGTGCTTTTAAACTGGAACGGTGATTGTGTGAACCGACCGAACTGGCAATCATTCCGGTAATCCAGGTGCTTCGTGACGGCGAACAGACTGCCGCATTTGAATAGCAGTTGGTATAGCGAAATCCTTCAGCTGCCAATTTGTCGATATTCGGCGTGTTGAT
>DDLT01000148.1 GCA_002340265.1 Lentisphaeria bacterium UBA2565
TCAAAAGCTAAGAGTTCCTCCGGCAAGGAGAAACAGTATTATGAGATAATGGAGAAGTTTACAAACGACTCAAACAAGGTGGTAAAGAATTGGCAGTTGTCGCTTACTGCTGCCGCTGATCCGCAGATTCTGGATTGTAAATATTTGACTAGTGATAAGGCTTTCAACAAACAGCGTATCATTCTTTTGCTTTATCTTGATAAGTCGCGAAAATACCAAAAGTTCTTTAAGAATATGGTGGCTGAACTGGACAAACGTTTGAGTCCTCTCGGCAAAGATTCCAAATTCTACAAAAATGGAATGAAAGAGGTAAAGAGTAATTTTACTAAACAAAAAGTTTATTTTGCTCCATTGATGAAGGCGCATATTGATCAGGGCAATTGCCTTGTGAAACTTCTTGACCTTTTACGACATAACCGAGATTATTGGTATTATGAAAATAGCCAGGTGATGTTTAATGATGCGGATTTGTTGGATGAGTTTAATGGTTTGATTCGAGAACTTAAAGCAGTTAAGAAGGTTATACATCGTAACTCTTCAAAACTTGTGGAAACGTTGTAGAGGATTTTATGAAAAGATTTTTTTTGAATACAGGCTTTGTTATTGCGTTAGCAATGATTTCCAGTGGTTGTTCGACTGTTGAGATAAAAGTAGTGAAATAATGCGTACCACAACAATAGCTCCGTTAGGGGCGACATCTTTGTAGAAAACTGATTAACAATTAAAAACAAGCTCTGTAGGAGCGAAACAGTGATATTATGGCTAATAGTTATACCCAATTATACGTGCAAGTCGTTTTTGCCGTCGAAGGACGTCAAAACCTAATTCCAGAACAATTTCGTGAAAGAATTGAAAAATATATTTGTGGTATTATTTCGAATAAAAAATCTAAACCATTAGCTGTTTACTGTAATCCAGACCATACACATGTTTTAATTGGTCTGCATCCTTGTGTTTCTGTTTCTGATATTGTAAGAGATATTAAGACAAATACATCAAAGTGGATAAATGAGAACCGCTTTAGCAATGGGAAATTTGGATGGCAGACAGGCTATGGTGCATTTACTTATTCTCGGTCGCAAATAGATGCTGTTGTAAAGTATATCCTCACCCAACCAGCGCATCATAAGAAAATGACATTTGCTGAGGAGTATATTCAATTTTTGGAAAAGTTCGGAGTTGAGTTTGATGAACGGTATTTGTTTTTGGGAAGTGAGTAAAGTGCCGCACCTACAGCGCTCTCATTTTGTGTGAAATATAGCTACAAAGGTGTCGTTCCTCTGGAACTGTTCCCTTGGATTCGAACAAAGATTAGCCCATTTGCGGAGTGGTTGCATGGTGTACGGCATAGTGGTTATTTGAAAATATCATGAGTCCATATAATTAGGAGAAAAGGCTGTTTGGCTAATTAATGCTGAATGGCCTTTTTCGTAAATTGTGGATTATTCATTATTAATTGTTAATTATTTAGTTTTTTCTCTTTGGATTTGTATTAACTTTGACAGACCTAAATTTATTAGTTAAAATTTTTTATATACGAGGAAGTTATGTTTGAGGATAAAACCGATGATTCGAAAGATAAAAATGGTGATAAAAGTAAAGACGATAAGCTGAAAGAGGCTGCAAAGCATCTTAGCGATCTGTTTAAAAATATGGATGGGAATTCGTTTGTGATTCCAATTAACGGTATTCCGGGTGAGCCGCCGAAACCGCCAGAGCAGGAAAATGTGACTGAGGAAGAAGAGGTGGATGTGCTTGAGAAAATTCGCGAATTTGATCTAAAGCCTAAAGAGGTGAAGGCGCACCTTGATCGCTTTGTTATTAAACAGGATGAGGCGAAAAAGGTGCTTTCCGTGGCGATTTGTGATCACTATAATCATATTCGAGAATCGTTGGAGTCGGATGAACCGGAACTTTCGGAATATGTGAAGCAGAATGTGCTTGTGCTTGGTCCTACCGGTGTCGGTAAAACTTATCTGATTAAAAATTTGGCAAAGCTGATTGGTGTGCCTTTTGTTAAGGCGGATGCGACGAAGTTTTCGGCTACCGGTTATGTGGGACAGGATGTGGAAGATATTGTTCGCGATCTTGTGAAAATTGCCGATGGTGATGTTGACTTGGCTCAGTACGGAATCATTTATATTGATGAGATTGATAAGATTGCCAACCGCAGCAACGGCGGCACACGTGATGTATCAGGACGTGGCGTTCAGATCAACCTTCTTAAGTTGATGGAAGATTCGAAGGTGAACCTGACAAGTCAGACTGATATGATGTCGCAGATGGAAGGCGTGATGGATATGATGCACGGCAGTAGCGGCAAGAAGCGTAAAAAGACGATTAATACGAAGAATATTCTGTTTATTGTAAGTGGCGCATTTGATAAAATGGGCGATCTGGTGAAGTTGCGTGAAGAGGGCTCTCAGATTGGTTTTGGTCGTGAAAGTGTAGCTAATGCCGATGATTACTATCTTGGTCGCAGTACGACTGAAGACTTTATAAAATACGGTTTTGAACCTGAATTTATCGGACGTCTGCCAGTTCGTGTGGCGTGTCGAGAACTTCTTCCTGAAGATCTGGAAAAGATTATGAATGAGTCGGAAGGCAGTATTCTGCGTCAATATGAGGCAGACTTCCGCGGCTACGATATTGATTTCAAAATGTTGCCGTCAGCTGTAAGAAGTGTCGCGGAGAAGGCGTATCTTCAGAAAACCGGAGCACGTGGTTTGATGACTGTGATGGAGCAGTTGCTACGTGATTTCAAGTTTGAACTTCCTTCGACCACTGTCAAGAGTTTTGTTGCAGACGAAAACACGGTGAAAAGTCCTGTGACGGCTTTGGAAAATATTTTGAAGGACAGTGAACCTGCTGATTTAGAAGAGGCGGAGAAGCTGATTGTAACTTATGTGGATGAGTTCGAAAAGCTGTATGGCTTTAAATTGAAATTTACGGCGGCGGCTGTGAAGGAGATTCATCGAATTCATGAGGAAACCGCAACTGGTGTGTTGGATGTCTGCCGTGAAAGGTTTAGAGATTACCCGTATGGCTTGGATCTGATTAATAAAGACAACCCGATAAAAACTTTTACAATTGGTGTGAACTCGGTTAAGAGTCCGGATAAGACTTTGTCCGCACAGATTGCGAAGATTTTTAAGGAGAAATAATAATGAGTGAATTGAATAAAGTGTATCGCAAAGATTACGTGAAACCGGCGTTTACGGCAAAAACTGTTAATCTTGATGTGGTGGTAAAAGATGAATATACGCTGGTGACAAATACAGCGGAGTTTGAACAGGTTCGTGGTGGCGAGGATCTTGTGCTTTTCGGCGAAGGTTTGGAACTTGTCAGCCTTGAGGTTGATGGTGATGCTGTTCCGACTCAGAATTATCGAATTGAAGATGAGAACCTGATAGTTACGGGATTGGAAGGTCGTTTCAGTCTGCAAACTGTCGTAAAGATTTACCCTCAGAATAACAACTCGGGAATGGGATTTTATAAGTCGGATTCAATTTTCTGTACGCAGTGTGAGCCGCAGGGATTCCGCAAAATTACCTACTTTATGGATCGTCCAGATGTGATGGCGGTTTATACCGTTTCATTGACCGCTGAGATCGAGAAATATCCGGTTCTACTTTCGAACGGAAATCTGATTGCAGAAGAGGGGCTTGGTAACGGACTTCATAAAGCGGTCTGGCATGATCCGCACCCAAAGCCATCTTACCTTTTTGCGATGGTTGTCGGTGACCTTGCAGTGACTAAAGACAGTTACACTACGACGTCTGGGCGTGAAGTGGATCTGCGTATTTATGTGGATCATGGCAATGAATCTCGTTCTCACCACGCGATGAAGTCATTGAAAGAGTCGATGAAATGGGATGAGGACACTTACGGTCTTGAATGTGATCTTGATATTTACATGATTGTGGCGGTGGATTCGTTCAACATGGGTGCGATGGAAAATAAAGGTTTGAATATCTTTAACTCGATCTACACGCTGGCAGACGAGAGGTCGGCAACGGATCGTGATTTTCTTGCAGTGCAGGGAGTCGTTGGTCATGAATATTTCCATAATTGGACTGGAAACCGTGTCACTTGTCAGGATTGGTTCCAGTTGACGCTTAAAGAAGGCTTGACGGTTTTCCGTGATCAGGAGTTTTCTTCGGATCTTAACAGTCGTTCGGTAAAACGTATTGAGTCAGTTAGCGATTTGCGTGCTGCTCAGTTTCCTGAAGATTCCGGCCCGATGGCGCATCCGGTTCGACCTGACTCTTTTGTGAAAATTGATAACTTCTACACTTCGACTGTTTACGGTAAAGGTTCGGAAGTTATTCGTATGATCGAGACGATTATCGGAAAGGATAACTTCAAAAAGGGTATTACCAAATATTTCGAGCTTTATGATGGGCAAGCGGTGACTTGTGATGACTTTGTTTATGCTATGGAACAGGCTTCCGGTATCGATTTGACGCAATTTAAAATTTGGTATTCTCAGGCTGGAACTCCAGTTGTGAAAGTGACATCAAGTTTCGACGCGAAGGCAAAAACTTATACGCTGAAAATGGTTCAGGAACATCCGACTCAACCGGAAAACAAACCGGTTGTGATTCCTGTTAAAACAGGTTTGCTTGATAAAGATGGCAACAGTTTTGTTGACAAGGTTTTACTGTTGACTGAATCAGAGCAGTCATTTGTCTTCGAAAATGTAGAAGAGGAACCGGTTCCTTCGCTTCTGCGTGATTTCTCCGCTCCGGTGAAGCTTGAGTTTGATTACAGTAATGATGATTTGGTTTTTCTATTGGCAAATGATGATAACGAGTTTAACCGTTATGAGGCATCGCAACGATTGAGCTTGAGCTGTATCTATGAGGTGATTGAAAAGTCGAATCGTGGTGAACTTTTCAAAATCGATAAGAGTGTGATTGAGGCTTACCGTAAACTGCTGAAAGATGAGAACCTGGATGTGGCGTTGAAGGCGAAAGCGTTGACACTTCCTGAGATTTCGGTTATCGCAGAAAATATGGATACATTTGATCCAATCATGGCATTTAAAGCTCGTGAATTTATGCTGAAATCGTTGGCGGTTGCATTGGAGTTTGATTTGGTTAGCCAGTACGATGCACTGCGAAACGAGAAAGGTTTGGATAAAATTGGTGAACGTGCATTGAAGAATGCCTGCTTGGTTTACCTGTCTGAACTTGGAAACATGTACACAAATGTGATTTACAAGCAGTTTGAAGATGCTGATAATATGACTGATAAACTGGCAGCAATGAAGTTGCTTTGTGATCAGGCACGCTGTTGTCAGGCGAAATCTGCTCATGCAGAATCTTCTGAAAAAGATATGGCGTTGCAATCATTCTATGACGAATGGAAAGATGATGCGGTTGTGATGAATAAATGGTTTGCAGTTCAGGCTGGAACTTATGGTAACGGCGTTTTGGAACGCGTTCAGGAACTTGCAAAGGATCCGGCATTTGATGATCGTAATCCGAATAAACTTTCGGCTTTATATCGTTCGTACGTGGCGAACCTTTACCATTTCCACAATATGAGTGGCGCAGGTTATAAGTTCATCGCTGACAAAGTGATTGAAATTGATAAGTTCAATAACAGCGTGGCGGCGGGACTTTGCCGAGCGTTTAATAAGTATGTTAAGCTTGATCCGATGCGTAAAGGTTTGATGAAAATTGAACTTGAACGTTTGGCATCAGCTGAACTTTCTGAACAAGTGACGGAGATTGTCAAAGCTACGCTTTCAATGAAAAGTGAATAGTGAGTTCGAAAGCTTCAATAAACTATAAGGTCTCGCAGTTAACTCTGCGGGACTTTTTTGTATCAACTACTCATTACGTAATACGATTGATTTCTGTTGAAAGTTTGCAGATTGTTGATAGATTCAGCTGTGAATTTTTACACTGGGAGAGTTTTTACCATTTTGCATGTGATGAGGAGGATTTATGCATATTTTTTCGAAATTGTTGGTTTCTGCCGCCTCTGCGGCTTCTTTGACGGCGGCTGAAAAGCCTAATGTTTTATTTTTTCTGGCTGATGATCATCAGGCGGCTCTGCTTTCGGCTCTTGGAAACGAGTCGATTAAAACTCCACATCTTGATACACTTCTTAATCGTGGTACCTATTTTTCTAATGCTCACGCTGAGTTCCCAACTTCTGCCCCGAGTCGTGCATCGATTCTTAGCGGCTGTAGCGGTTTGACTCATGGTGCCATTTATCCGAAGTGGACAAATTACTTTAAACCTGAACTTGTACCTTATACTTGGACTCAGACTATGAAAAATGGAGGGTATGAGACGGCTTGGATGGGGAAGTGGAATACGAATGGCCCTATCGAGAGTTTTGGTGTAGATCATCCTTCCTGCGTAAAAGTTGGTGGTATGGGACCGCATTGGCTTAAGGCTAAAGGTTTTGACGGCAAAACTTACGAAGGTTTTAGTTCGACAGTTTTCTGTGATGCGGCAATTAGATATATCGATTCGTACAACGCGGAAAAGCCTTTTTTTATGACGGTGGCATTTACGGCTCCTCATGATCCTCGTACGCCTCCGAAAGAGTTTGAGGAGATGTATAAGAATGTGGATGTGCCTTTCCCAAAAAACTTTATGCCGAATCACCCATTTGACGATGGCTATACAAATATTCGCGATGAACGACTTTTGCCGCGTCCGCGTAAAAAGGATGCGGTGATGAATGAAATTCGTAAATACTATGGTTTAATCACTCAGATGGATGAACAGATTGGCCGTACGATTAAAGCGCTTGAAGACAAGAAACTGCTCGATAATACGATCATTATTTTCTGTGGCGATCATGGCCTTGGTTTGGGACATCATGGCCTTCTTGGAAAGTTTAATATGTATACTCACAGTACGCAGACACCTTTGATTTTAGCGGGACCGGGTATTCCAAAGTCTAAAAAGGATTCTCTAGTTTACCTGCATGATATTTACCCGACGATTTGTGAAATGGCTGGTTTGGGAATTCCGAAAACGGTGGAAGGGAAGAGTCTCGCTTCGATCATTCTAGGTAAAGAGGAAAAAGTGCGTGATTTTATTTTTTGCGCGAACTCTAATCTTCAGCGAATGGTTCGTAATGATCGTTATAAACTGATTCGTTTTTATCGTGATGAGAAGGAAAAAAAAGGTTCAAATAAGTTTGTACTGTTTGATTTGAAGACTGATCCGAATGAGATGACAAACCTTATTGATTCTCCTGAATATGCTGATATTGTCAAAATGTTAAAAAACGAGCTTCGTAAGTGGTAAAAGTCACACAACGATATTGTGGATTATTAGTTACTAGTTTTTAGCTTGTAGTTATTAAAAGACTCATTTTGTTCACAGATTTTCGGTTTCGGCTGATCTATGATCTGAACATAATTTGGCTTACGTAGCGCGTTACACGAATATAAAAAAGTCCCACTGCCTAAGCAATGGGACTTTTTTAATATCTTAAATAAAAGTCTTGTAGACTATTATTTAGTGCACTGACCAACAGTTGTTACTTCGAAGAAGTTTGCTGCGCCACCAGTTGCACGTGGTGTTTTACCAATGATTGCAACTAGGTCTTCATCACTAACTGCGCCTTTTGCCGCAAGTTTTGTTAGGTCTTCGATAACCATTTTGTCTGTGTTGTCTGCTTTCTCAAGGTAGTTAGCGTAAACACCGTAGCTTAGTGCAAGTTCGCGGATAACGCGTTTGTCTTCGCACATTGCGTAGATTGGTGTGTAACCACGGTAAGAAGATGCTAGACGTGCAGATTTACCAGCTGCAGTGTCGATGATCATCGCTTTTACTGGAAGCTCTTCGCATGCTACAACAGAAGCCTCAGCCATGAAGCTGTGAACTTTGTCGTTTAGAGTTGCAGGCTCAAGGTGCTCACGTGCTGGTTTTGTAGACTCAACCATTTTCGCGATTTTTGTCATTGTCTGAACAGCTTCGATTGGGTAGTTACCGTAAGCAGTCTCACCAGAAAGCATTACTGCGTCTGTACCGTCGTAGATTGCGTTTGCTACGTCAGAAACTTCCGCACGTGTTGGGCGTGGGTTTTTGATCATAGTGTGAAGCATCTGAGTTGCAGTGATTACTGGAGTCGCTTTGCGAACACATGCTTCGATAAGCTGTTTCTGAATTACTGGAACTTCTTCCTCTGGAATTTCGATACCTAGGTCACCACGAGCAACCATGATACCGTAAGATACGTCGATGATCTCTTCGATGTTATCTACACCAGAACGGTTTTCGATTTTAGAGATGATTTTGATGTCGCTTCCTGCCGCATCAAGAATTTCCTGGATGTCAAGAACGTCTTTCTTGTTACGTACGAAAGAGTGAGCGATGAAGTCTACTTTGTTTTCGATACAGAAATCGATGTAGTCGCGGTCTTTCTGAGTTAGAGAAGGAAGGTCGATGTGAACGTCAGGTACGTTAACAGATTTACGGTTTTTGATTACACCGTCGTTACCGATTTCACAGATTAGTCTGTCGCCGTCTTTTTCAACAACAGTCATACCAGTTTCACCATCGTCAATAAGGATAGTAGAACCAACTGGAATATCAGCAGTAAAGCTGTCGTAGTTTACAGAAAAACCTTTTTCGCCTTCAGCAAGTTCGTTAGCGATAACGATTTTTTCACCCTGAGATACTTCAACACCGCCGTCGATGTCTTTAGTACGTACTTCAGGACCTTTTGTGTCAACAAGTACTGGGATTTTTTCAGATACAGCACGTACGTTGTTGATTACTTTTAGTGTGTCGTCGTGAGATTGGTGAGCAGTGTTAAGGCGAACAACGTTCATACCTTCTTTGTAAAGAGTTGTAAGTAACTCTACGCTGCAGTTAAGATCAGAGATAGTTGCAACGATTTTAGTCTGTTTTTCAGCCATTTTTAGTTAGCCTTTTTTGGATTTGTTTTCGGTTATTAGCGTAACCAGTTTCTATGTGCTTTTAATATAGAAAATTATTTAAAATATCTTCTATGAAAAAGCATACGTATTTGCCAGTTAATTTAGCTCTTGTAAAAGAGTTGCAATTTTTTTTCCTGCAATTCTTTTCTGCTAAAAAAATGTTAATATTTGGCTTATTTATTCGTCATCAACGGTTTGTAATCGTTGTTTGCATCGACTTATTCAATTTTGTTGCCATTTTGATGTAATTTTTTGCATTTATATCACGTAGTTACGGCAGTTACATTGCGAGTTTTATCGGAAATTTAATCTTACATTGAAACTGTATTTTATATTGCAAATCAATATTCATACAGTAAATTAGAACGCTTTTTAAAATTACGCTCATAATATAATCAAGGGAGGAATTATGTCATTCAAGAAGTTTACAGGAGCATTTGTTCTATTGGCTGCTGCCGTTTTGGCATCACGTCGGGTCTTTTTTTTATTAGCTGGATTGGTGGCTGTCAATGCAGTTGCCGCCAGCACTTATCTTTCACCGGAAGTTCTGAAGGTGTCAGTGGACGGAAAGTCAGTTTTTGTTACCGAACGCACGGCAAATCAGGCTAAAAAGCTGAATATCGAATCTGAGCAAATCGAAAAAGTCTATCAATTGCCGGATCGTCCGACCGGACTTATCCAATCAAAAGACGGAAAAACTTTATATATTACATGTGGAGAAGCGGAAGGTTTTGTCTGCATTGTCGATGAAGCAAGTGGAAAAGTTAATAAGTTTAGAGCAGGGCACTACCCGACTGCTCCGGTTTTGAGTCTGGATGAATCTAAACTTTATATCTCAAACCGATTGATTGATCGTGTTTCTGTATGGGATCTTAAGGAACAGAAAAAACTTAAAACGATTCAAGCTACTCGTGAACCGATAGCGGCTGTGCTTTCCAAAGACGGCAAGTTTCTTTTTGTCTCAAACCACCTTCCAAATGGTGCTGCAAATGTAGAACGTATGACTTCGCATATTGACATCATTGCGACTGACACATTTAAACAGGTTAAATCTATTGAACTGCCGAATGGTGCAATCGACCTTCGTGAAATGGCAATTTCCAACAATGGTAAATGGATTTTTGTGCCTTCTATTTTTGCACGTTTCCTAGTACCGACAAATCAGATTGAACGTGGTTGGATTAATACTCACGCACTTAACATTATTAATGTAGAAAAGCAGGAGCTTTACCATACTGTGCTACTTGATGATGTGGACTTAGGTGCTGCTAATCCTTGGGGAGTGGTCACTTCCGACGATGATAAATATCTCTTTGTATCACATAACGCGACTCATGAAGTGTCGGTAATTAATTTTGAAAAATTGTTAAAGAAACTTGCTACATATCCGACTTTACAACCTGGCCAAAATCGCGATGACTTTGAGGCAATGGAAAATAATCCTGCCAATAACATGAGTTTCCTAACTGGTCTACGTCAACGTGTTCGCCTTGAAGGTATCGGTCCTCGTGGAATTGATGTGCAGGGTAAGAAGGTTTTTGTTGCACAGTATTTTTCGGATGACCTCGGTGTTGTTGATTTTGAAGAACCGGAAGATTGCTTTGCGTATTCAATGAAGCTTGCTCCAACGAAAAAGAAAATGGATATTGTTAGAACTGGTGAGATGTACTTCCACGATGCAAGTATCTGTTTTCAGCAGTGGCAGACTTGTTCAACTTGTCATCCTGATGCAAGAACTGATGCGGTTAACTGGGATTTGCTGAATGATGGCATCGGAAACCCTAAAAGTACAAAAAGTATGTTGTTTGCACACTATACGCCTCCGGCAATGATTACTGGAATTCGTGCGCGAGCAGAGGTTGCAGTTCGTGCCGGCATTCGTCACATTCAATTTTCAGTTCCTAGAGAGTCTCGTGCAAAGCCGATTGATGCTTATCTAAAATCTCTTCGCCCGATTCCAAGCCCATATCTTGTAAATGGCGACCTTAGTGAAAAAGCCCAAAAGGGACGTGATATTTTTGAAAAAGCAGGATGTTTGTATTGTCACTCCGGTCCATATTTTTCAGGTCATGCAAAAGATGACTACAAGAAACCGGGCAAAAAGTACCCTAAATATGATATTGGTGTAGCTGATGGTTCTGAGAAAGATAAGAAATTTGATACGCCGACTCTTATCGAACTTTATCGTACGCGCCCATATCTTTACGATGGACGTGCTGCGAATCTTCACGAAGTGTTCACCAAGTATAATAAAAAAGATAAGCATGGTGTGACTTCAAACCTTACGAAAGAAGAGCTTGACTGCCTAGTTGAGTATCTTAACTCTCTTTAATTTGATTAAAATTCCGTCTCGCAGTTTGGGGCGGATTTTTTATTTCTTAAAATAATACCTTATTAGGAGTATTTATGATTGTTGGAATATTCAGTATGTTTGTACTGGTGTTGTATACGTTATCGGGAGGAGTGCCGACGGGAAAAGAGGGGCTGACTACAGTTTTTTATTCTCCGGCATTTATTATTTCCTGTTTTGTGATGTGCGCATCTATTGCTTATGAATGTTGGATTCGTGGTAGAAGTTGGAAACGTGTAAGCTTTCTATTGTCTCACTTCAGTATCGTGATTATCTGTATCGGTTGCTTTATTGGTATGTTTACCAGTAAAAAGGCTAATATGATGATGTATATCGGCCCGGATTTTTACTATGAACAGGTGCCATTTGAGAAGCATGATGAAAGACTGAACTTTGGAATTGGTGCGACGGCTTTCCACCTTGAAAAATATCCGATGAAAACGATTGACCTTTTTGTTCTTAAGGAGATTCCTACCCCTGAAAATATGCAACGTATGGGGCATCCGGGAAGAACTGTCAAAGATTATGTTTTCGAGAAGTCTTTTGACGTTGCTGACGGAGATATCGAGTTTGAAAATGGGACAGTTGTAAAACTTGCTGATTTGAAAGTTGAAGGAACTGATGAGTGGGTTGCGCAATATCCTGTTGAGGGAATTGGTGTTTTGCAACCGACAGCTCAGATGGATAAGTTTTATGAGGTCGATTTCAAAATCATCACAAAAGGTGAGGAGGAAGACGCTGAAGATGAAACTGAAATTGTCAGAATGGAAGTAAATAAGCCGGTAAGTCATGACGGTTGGAAGTTTTATTTGCTGGATTATGATAAACGGGATCACCGTTATATTTGGATTTCAGCTCGTAAGGATCCCGGTGCAATTTTTGTGATTGTGGGATGTTGGCTTTTGATGATTGGAGTTTCATTGATTTGTTTTAGCGCGCCGACACTGAAAGGAGGAAAAGATGAGTCTTAAACTAATTTTATTAATTTCCGCAACTATTATTTTCGATTGTATCGCGCTTACCGGTTTCTATGTTTCTGATGATAAGAAAAGTAAACTGGTAAATGGATCATTTTTACTGGCATGGATCAGCTCAATAGTTCTATTTGTCGTAAACTGGATTGATGCTGGTGAGCCTCCTATGGGAAATATGTATCACGTGGCAGTAGTTGTTAGTGCATCCTTTTATCCATTTTGGTTGTTGTTGGCTAAAAGGAATGGACAATATAAACTGGCACCGTTCTTTATAGTTGCTCAGGTTATCTTTGCTATTGGGTCTTTTTTTATGTGGAAAGATGGCTGGGTTCGTCCGCCGGTTTTACGATCACATTATTTTATTCCACATGTAACTAGCTATATGATCTCTTATGCGCTGGCAACGGTTTCATTTTTCATCATTTTTTCAGCGGTTTTACGTTCCAATCTCGATAAACATTTGCGCATTGGTATTCATTTAGTGACTCCGACAATGCTGTTTCTTGTTTCAATGGCATATAAGCATTCAACGACTGCAATTGTTGCGACTTCTGCAATTTATACACTTTTCCTGATTTTTGCTTTTGTGATGCGTTTGCCATCTCTGCGTTTGGCATCAGTTTCGCAGTTTGATGAATCGGCATATCGTGTGACACTTTTGGCATATCCGTTTCTGACAATTGGACTTTGTCTTGGTGCACTTTGGGCAGAAGAGTCATGGGGACAATACTGGTCTTGGGACTTGAAAGAGACCTGGGCGTTGATTACCTGGTTGTTCTATGCGATTTACCTGCATTGCCGCCGTACGCTTTTCTTTAGAAAATGCTCACGTCCGGTTTTGATCATTGCGTACTTAGCATTGATCGTCACTTACCTCGCGGTGAATCTGATGCCATCAATGGCAAGTTCTATGCACAGTTACACTAAGTAATTGATGCTTTTTTGAGGGAGAATATGCTAAGTTTGGTTTCTTATAATATTCTCCTTGTAATAGAGGAAAATGCGACAATATTTAGCCGACCTTACTAAAAAGGCTGATTGACTATAAAAACCATCCTCAAAAACGTTTTTATATTTTCATACTTTTAAAATTTACAATGAAACGAGGTATAACCTAATGGCTAACAACAAGTCACGTCTTAAAACTATCAGAAAAGTTAAAGTTAGAACTCTAGCGAACAAAGCGAAAAAATCTGCTTACAAAACTTTCGAGAAAAAATTCCTAGCAGCTGTTGCTGAAGGAAACAAAGAAGTTGCTACTGAACTTCTTAATACTGTTTCTTCAAAATTGGATAAAATGGCTAAAACCAACACTATCCACAAAGGTAAAGCGGACCGTAAAAAGTCTCGTCTTGCTGCAGCATATAACAAAGCGTTTGCTAAGTAATATCTGTTTCAGATTTTCAAAAAAGCCCTGCTGAAAAGCAGGGCTTTTTTTATGTCGCACATTTACCTTTAGCTCAGTATAAATAAGAGGTAAGAATACACTCAGTTGACGCTTACGATTTTGCTCGAATTTTTAAATATCGATCAAAACTAATCAAAATTAAGCTGGATCGAATTTTTATTTTTGTTGTTTGTTTCGAACATAACGATTGAATTGAGAGGCGGCGGTACGCCGTCACTCTCGAATGAATGGTTTAAATTATGTTTTGTCCGGTTTTTCCCACAATAGATAACTAGTGAATGGAAGCTCTATTAGTTGTTAGCTGGAAGCTCTTCTGTAGCTTTAATGAGCTGTTTTATTTTATCTGTAACTTGTTTAGCTAATTTCTCATATCCATTTTTTGTATAGTGTACATCATTACTTGCAATTGCGTACTTTTCTCTGACTGGCGACATAAGAGCATGTAAATCATTTATCGGAATACTATTTTTTTTCATTACTCGGATTGCTGAAGCCAAATATTCTTGTTCATATGTCGGAGAAATCATAACCTTACACTTTTTCTCTGGCTCAGGACAAATAGGTGTCGTGGTACCCCAGATGAGTTTAGCTCCTGTCTTTTTAAGGCGAAGAACTAATGACTCAAGTCTTTTCTCATAAGCCTTAGGACTCCTATCAACCTTCTCGTATCTCCAGCCATACATGTCCCATAACCCCCAATTAAAGTGGATTACATCCCATTTTGTGTCCCCTAACCATTTCTCTATTTGCTCGACTCCTCGCATCGTAGGTCCTGCATTACCTTGATTATGTTTAACAACAGCTTCCCCTTTTAAATTAGTTACAACATAGGCCGTGTAACCAATCGAAATTGAATCACCTATAATTAATACTTTGGCTAACTGACTTTCTGATGCATATAATTTGAATGAGATTAAGGCTAGAACTGTAATTACTACTTTCTTCATTGGTTTTTCCCTTATATATTTGTTTGTAACGCTTGAAATCAGCCGCAAAATGGCCCGCGCTAGCGTGGGTCATTTTGTAGGCTGGATTTCGTTGTTAGAAACTTTATTTATTATCGAGCGCTCCTTAAGCCATTCTTTGCAAAGCTTAGGCCATTGTGATGTTTCATTTCCTTTTTTCGGCGGACGAAGACCATATCCGTGGCCACCGACTTCAAAAAGATGGAACGTTGAAGATACGTCCGCATTTTTCAGGGCTTGAGCATAGATGATGGTGCCATCTACAAATGACCTGTCATCTTTCGTTTGAATAATGAAGGTAGGTGGCGTGTTAGACGTAATTGGTAACTCCTTGGCTACTTTTTTAGACTTCTTGTTCGCTAGATATGCTGGGTACATCAATATGCAGAAGTCTGGCCTGCAGTCTTGTTTATCAGCCACGTCCAAATTTATGTAACTCCTCTTATGAAAGTCTGTGCTTAGGCGTGCGGAAAGATGTCCCCCAGCAGAGAATCCAATAACGCCGACAGATTTCGAGTCAATGTTCCATTCCTTGGCGTGATGCCGCACAAGCCGTATTGCGCGTTGGCCATCCTGAAAGGCACCATTCCGGTTATTAGGTACTCTATATTTCACCACAATAGCCGTGATTCCGATGCTGTTGAGCCACTCGGCGATTTCTGTTCCTTCGATGTCGATGGCCAGTATCCTATATCCGCCACCCGGAAACACCAATACGGCCGGTACGGACCCCGCTGAGTTGGTATTAGCCGGATACAGCGTGAGGGTAGGGTTTTTGATATCTGTAATGCGTCGGATATTTCCGCGGGCAGGTAACTCCCTCTCGCTGACTTCGATGGAACTGTTTGTAGTTCCTGCTGGCCAGAGCCCCTTTATAATAGGCGTTTGTGCTGCGTCATCTGCTGAATAGGCCAGAGATGAAACCAGAAGCATGATGCCTAACCCAAATGCTAGTGTATTTTTCATATTCATATATTTTCTAACGATTGAATTGAGGTATCTTGTAAGGAGAGTAAGGGAAGAATGACCGCGCGATTCTTACAAGATTACCTCCAATGATTTGTTAGACTTTTTGTATTTTAAATTTCTTCCCTTTTTTATATCCTATAGGAAATGGAGGGCTCTTTATACCAAAAGGACCTTGTCCTCTTTTTGAATAATACATTTTCTCTTTTAATCCTGTATAGCGTCCACAGCAAAGTAATTTTAATACTGTAAAATCTTTCCCAGTTGCTTTTACTGAGATATCAATCCATTCTGGTATTTTTTCATTTCTACATAAAATTTCAATTACTTTAGTCGCATCAATCCCATTAACCTCTTTTTTGTCATCTTCTGGATATAATTCATTTTCTTCATCAGCATGATCATCGCAAGATTTTCACATAACAATCTGCATGTTTTACAGCAAAATAGCTTGCTGTTATTAAGTAAGTATGGAAGTCGTATTTATTCATATTTATTAGTCTAACGTCGAGATGTCTCAAGACTGAAGCGCGGAGCGCGAAAGGAATTGAGACAATCAACTGGTTCGCTCATTCTTTTTTCTTAGCAATTGCCCTAAGGGATTTCGCAATATCAGCTACAAAATACATGAAATAGATCGTCACGACGACCCTTAAAATTAGGCCGATAAATTCAGGGGACATATTCTTTTCCTTTCTTTTTTGTGTTAGTTTACTTTTAGCGAACGTTATGGATGAGCCTCGCAGAGGATGGAGAGTGATTCGGATGTATGCGCACAAACGTTAAAAATGCGGACGTTTTATGCGTAGGCTCCAACCACTGGTTAGACTGTCTTTTCTGGAACCATATCTAAGAATGCAAAGATGTATCCATCTGGATCAGCAATGTAGAATTCTGTTCCATAAGGCATTGTTCTTAATGGTTGGGCAATCTCTATTGATTCATCAAGGGATGCATAAAGGGCTTCGATATTTTCAACACCGAATGTCATATCGACGTGCTCATTTTCTTTCTCTTTTTGATATGATTTAGACGGTGTGCCTAATTTTAGATGAATAGGGTTATCATCACACTCCAGCCCTGCAAACCAATCTTCAATTTTGAAAGTTAGATTGAATCCCAGTTTATCCTGATAAAACTGAATTGATCGCTCCAAATCAGAAACAACAAATTGGGGAGTCATGCAGTGAAGCTGGTTTGGCAATAATGCTTTCATTTTTTCTCCTTAGTCTAACAACTTATTATTTTGCAGTTTTTGTTAATTTTTAGATCTGTAGGTTTTAAGTTTTTTGTACCTTAAAATGTTTTGAATGAACTTAGAATATGCTTTTTTGCTCTTATTGCAATTGTGTTTGGTAAATTTGCTAAGGTTCTCGGCGCAATTCAAAGTTGGTGGAAAGCCATATCGGAGCTGCAGAAGAAAACCAACGCAGTTGGTGAAATATGAATAGCCTCGGGTGGAGAAAACTTGTTTTCGTAACCCGTGGACTATGAATGCAATAAATTTGAATCCCCGCAGGGTATGGCACTAATGTCATACCCTGCGGGCATTCGTCTTTTCTCTCATCGGAAATCCACGGGGTGCACTCGCTTCGCTCATTCCACCCGAGGCTACAGAAACTTCGTCACGCTGCGCGGACTCTTTCTCCTAAAAGCGCCGATTCTCGCCGCAATCCAAAGTTGGTGACACGGTCGCTGGTGGGTTTATCCCATCTCGCGAATGCAGGATTACAAGTCGTCGATCGAAAGTTGTAGGGTGCGAACCTGTGTGTTCGCCCGAATTGTTTGGGCAGACACATAGGTCAGCCCCTACTCACTGTGTGTTGTATTAAATTCACAAAAAATCCTCATTGGATTTGCTAAGTGTAAATCGTCCGCTAAATTCATAGCATCTTTGTAATTCAATTACTTCATCAGGGTGGCGCTGTGCTTTATCAACCACTGATTACGGTGTGTAAAAATAAAAAATCAAGGAGGGAGTAGAGTAGAAAATAGAAGAATCGGCAATTTTTGAACAACTATGACTCTGGAAGAGTTGTTTTCATGGTCACATGGTTTAGGAAAATGTTCAAAACAATTTGTTTGGCATCGCCATTGAACAAGGAAAGGGTAATCTTGGACAAAAAAGGTTCTCCCTTGAACAAGGAAAGGGCAATCTTGGACAAAAACGATTCTTCCTTGAGCAAGAAAAGGGCCACTTCAAACAAAAACAATTCTTCCTTGAACAAGAAAGAATAATCTTAAACAAAATCACCTCTTTCTTGAACAGGGAAAGGATAAGATGGGACAAAATCAAATGTCCCTTGAACAAGGAAAGCCTTTTTTCTAAAGAAAGGGCTTCAAAGCTACAAAAAAAATTAAACAAACACAACAAAAAGGTCTAACTATGGCAAGTAAAGCACAACCAATGAATCTGGGGGACATGATTAATTCAAACTTCGTAATCTTTCTGGATGCCTTCAACGCGATCCTGCTTCCTAAAACGGTGATTGAAGCGGTTTTGTCGGGAACAATCGAGCAGTTTAGAACTGAATTGGCAAAGCTGAAACAGAGTCTTGTGGCTGAAAGAGGCAGTAGTTATACTGCACTGCTGAACGAGGCTGATGCGATTCGCGATAAAATTCATGCGAGCTTCATTCATTTCGTTAACGGCTATATGCAGTGCAACGATGCGGCAAAAGAGAATGCCGCTAACAACATTTACCATGCGGCCAAACAGTTTGGGTTGAGCGAGCTTCGCAACACCAAACGCACGGCGCAAACTGCTCTGGTGGATCGACTACTGGAGGCTGTTTCTCCAACGAGTTATCCGGCCGAATTTGCGGCTCTTACCGAGTTGGCAGGTTCGTTGACGGCTCTAAAAGCGGCTAACGATGCCTACCGTCAACTGGAGGCGGATCAAGTAAATCACAATTCAGAAAAATTGAAATATACGACGCAAGAGGTTCGCAGTACGATAATTCCAAAGTTTCGTGCCATTGTCAGCTTTTGCGAAATCATGGCGAATGAGGGTGTTGACCCAGAATATGGTCAACTGATCGACGAGCTAAACGCTTTGATCGACCAGAAAAGGTGAACATCAGGTTGAAGGTTCCAAGTTAGAAAGTTGCAGGTTGGTAGGTTTGGAGTGGTGTGAGCATCACAGCTTTTCGAACCATGAATTTTACGAATGAATCGAATAGTTTCAGGCCGTGGACAAACCTCATCTTTTTACAAAAAGGCGTCAGTAGAGCCACTTCTCCGAAGTGGCATAAAACTCAAGCAGCAGTATCCATTTCGGAGAAATGGAGTTACTTTCAACTTTGTCAATAAGCTGAAGCCCTGCTGAAAAGCAGGGCTTTTTTTTATGTCGTAGAATTTTGCTTCTTATGGGAATATACCGCGTTGCAGATAAACGTTTTCGAGGTTTTTAATGGACTTCATATAGCAGGCTGTTCGCATATCTACATTCTGCTCTTTTTGAAGTTCGGCGACCTCTTTGTAGGCTTTCTGCAGTTTACGGCGAAGTTTTGTATTTACCTCTTCTTCTGTCCATGAATCTCTGGTTCTATTCTGAACCCATTCAAAGTATGAAACTGTCACACCGCCGGCATTTGCTAGAACATCCGGAATAAACTCTACACCTTTCTGGAGTAATATTTTTTCTGCTTCCGGAGTTGTCGGACCATTTGCACCTTCAGCGATCAACTTCATGTTCATAACTTCGGCTTCTTCTTCGGTAATCTGATTTTCCAAAGCTGCCGGAACCATGATATCACATTGGTGTGAGAAGAATGATTCACGGGAACGTTCCTCTAGCTTATCGAAACCTTTTACTCCGCCATTTTCTTTTACGTAAGCTCTTAGACGGTTTACATCAATTCCGGAACTATCGATAATTGTTCCAGTATGGTCGTTTACTGCTGTTAGTTTCGCACCGAGTATATTTAACGCATCAGCCGCCCAGCTTCCAACATTTCCGAAGCCTTGAACAGAGTAGGTGAGGGAAGAAATGTCAACGTTGTTGACTTTTGCCCACTCTTCGATACACATCACTACTCCGCGCCCAGTCGCCTGTTCTCTGCCTAGTGTGCCTCCGCATTCGATAGTTTTTCCGGTGACAATACCGCGTGCCAGATGCTTTTCATTCGGTCCGGCTAGATTCATATAAGTGTCCATCATCCAGACCATAATTTGCGCATTGGTTCCCACGTCGGGTGCAGGGATATCATGCACAGGGCTGATGTTTGATCCGAGGGCTGATACAAAACGTCGGGTGACGCGTTCAAGTTCAGCTTGGGATAGTTTTGTCGGATCAAATTTAATACCGCCTTTTCCGCCTCCGAGTGGTAAATCGACAAGTGAACATTTGATGGTCATTAATGCGGCAAGGGCTTTGACTTCATCAAGATTAACGCATGGATGAAAACGAAGTCCTCCTTTGAAAGGACCGAGTACATTGTTGTGTTGAATGCGGTAACCTTTGAAAAGTTTTAGGTCGCCGTTATCCATTTTTACGGGGAAGTTGACGATTATTTCGTTCTTCGGTTGTCTGAGGATGGTTTTGACAGATTGGGAAAGATTTAGTGTTTGTGAAACTTCACGGATTTTATTTTTGACGCTGGTATAGAGTTTATCTTTGTGAGTTGTCATTCGGCACCTTCCTATTTTGAGTTCGAAATAAAAGATGCCTAAATGTACAGAAAGAGATTCCCTTGTTCAACCAGAATTGGCAAAGAGTTTGTTCTTTTAGAGTTCGTATCGTTTTGTCTTTAAGTACAGCCTTTCGACTTTTTTGCGTGCCCACTCTGTTCTGCGTAGAAATTTCAGACTTGATTTGATTGATGGATCGTAGTTAAAGCAATCGATATTTATAAGATAACCCAGTTCATCCCAGCCGTACTCATCAACAAGATATTCTACCATGTCGGCCAGTTTGACACCGTGGAGTGGATTATTTGGTTGTTCTAAGCTCATAAAAGTTCCCTCGTGTTAATTTCTGTTCAAAGGTAAAGTCAGCTTTCAAAAGCTCAATGCCTGTTTGGGAATCTAAGTAATAAAAAAGCCGACCTGAAAACAGGTCGGCTTATATATCATCGGACTTTAAAGTCCGTACACGGATACACTAGGCGTTTTGACGCGGTGTGTATGAAGTGTGTAGTAGTTTGTGAGCTTTGTGAGAACCAGGCTCGCCTAGGTAGTTCTCGTAAAGGTCAATCACAGCTGGTGATTTGTGAGACTGACGTACCGGAAGATCTGCGTCAGCGTTGTATAGCGCCTGACGACGTTTCTCAAGGATAGTTTCGTCACCTTTGATGTAAGGCTGACCACCACCATTGATACATCCACCAGGACATGCCATGATTTCGATCGCATGGTATTCCGCTTCGCCTGCTTCGATTTTCTCTAGAAGCTTACGTGCGTTACCAAGACCAGAAGCAATAGCCGCTTTAAGGTCTAGATCACCAACTTTTACAGTTGCTTCACGGATACCTTCCATTCCGCGAACTGCTTCGAAGTCAACTTTACCAAGCTCTTCTTTAGTAATCCATTCAGCAGCAGTACGAAGTGCCGCTTCAAGAACACCACCAGTTGCACCGAAGATAACCGCCGCACCAGTAGACTCACCCATTGGGTTGTCGAACTGCTCGTCAGGTAGGTTGTCGAACTGGATACCAGCTTCACGGAACATTGTAGCTAGCTCACGAGTAGAGATAACTACGTCAACGTCACGAACACCTTCTGGTGCGAACTCGTCACGTGCCGCTTCGTATTTCTTAGCAAGACATGGCATAACAGAAACACTTACAATCTCTTTAGGCTGTTTATCAACTTTTTCAGCGTAGTAAGATTTTGCTAGTGCACCGAACATCTGCTGTGGAGATTTAGCAGTTGAAGGAATGTTACATAGGTTAGGGAACTGGTGCTCGAAGAACTTAACCCAACCAGGACAGCAAGATGTCAGAATTGGAAGGTTTTCACCTTTAGTTACACGCTCGATAAGCTCTGTAGTTTCTTCCATGATTGTTACGTCGGCAGCGAAGTCAGTATCAAATACTGCGTCGAAGCCCATACGTTTAAGACCTGCAACCATTTTTCCAGTTGCAACAGTTCCGGCATCCATACCGAACTCTTCACCGATTGCAACACGTACAGCTGGAGCAGTCTGAACTACAACGTGTTTGTTAGGATCGTTGATTGCCTGCCAAACGCTGTAAGTTTTGTTCATTTCAGTTAGAGCACCTGTAGGACATGCTGTTACACACTGACCACAGAAAGTACATTTTGTATCGTTTAGAGGACGCTCGTTAGCAGGACCAACAACAGATTCGAAACCACGGTTGATACCAGAAAGAACACCAACAGTCTGAACTGTGTTACATGCAGTTTCACAACGACGACACATGATACATTTGTTCAGGTCACGTACGATAGACTCGTTTGCAAGGTCTAGTTCGTAAGTAGACTGTTCACCACCGTAAAGAACTTTTGTAAGACCGAAGTCAGCCGCAAGCTGCTGTAGCTCACAGTTCATGTTCTTAGCACAGTTTAGACAGTCTTTAGGGTGATCTGAAAGAATCAGGTCAAGAACTGTACGACGTCCGTTGATAGCACGCTGGCTGTTAGTTTTTACAACCATGCCTTCTTCAGCTGCGATACAGCAAGATGGCGCAAGGTTTGGACGACCTTCAATTTCAACTACACATAGACGACATGAACCACCTGGAGTTCTTACATCGAAACAGTCAAGAGCCATGTAACATAGTGTAGGGATTTTAATTCCGATAGAGCGAGCTGCGTCAAGAACTGTAGTTCCTTTTTTAACGCTAACGTCGATACCGTTAATAGTAAGATTAATCATTATATTATTCTCCAGCGTTAAATTTTAACAACAGCGTTGAATTTACATACATCTTCACAAGCACCACATTTGATACATGCGTCTGTGTCGATTACGTGAAGCTCTTTACGTGCACCTGTGATACAGTCAGCAGGACACTTACGAGCACACATTGTACAACCTACACAAGCGTCGGTGATGTGGTAAGTGATAAGATCAGAACACGCACCAGCTGGACATTTTTTATCCTGGATGTGCGCTAGGTACTCATCTTCGAAGTATTTAAGAGTAGATAGAACCGGGTTTGGAGAAGTCTGACCAAGACCACAAAGAGAAGTCTCTTTGATAGTTGTTGCAAGATTTCTCAATTTCTCGATGTGTTCCATTGTACCGCGACCTTCTGTAATGTCGGTAAGCATCTCAAGAAGACGTTTGTTACCCACACGACAAGGCGTACATTTACCACAAGACTCTTCTAGTGTAAACTCAAGGAAGAATTTAGCGATGTTAACCATACAAGTAGTGTCGTTCATTACAACAAGACCACCAGAACCAACCATTGCTCCAACAGATTTCAGAGAGTCGAAATCAAGAGGAAGGTCAAGCATCTCTTTTGTCAAACAACCACCAGATGGACCACCGATCTGAACAGATTTGAATTCGTTCTTACCTAGCTCACCTTTGTTGTTAGTGATACCACCACCGATCTCTTCAACGATTTCGCGAAGAGTTGTTCCAAAAGGAACCTCGATAAGACCAGTATTAGCAACGTGACCAGTTAGAGCAAATGTTTTAGTACCAGGAGATTTCTCTGTACCAACTTCTTTGTATGATGCTGCACCTTTAGCGATGATAGAACCGATAGATGCTAGAGTTTCAACGTTGTTGATAACAGTTGGTTTACCCCAAAGACCTTTTACAGCCGGGAATGGCGGCTTCGGCTGTGGCTCACCACGTTTACCTTCGATAGATGCGATAAGAGCAGTTTCCTCACCACATACAAATGCACCGGCACCTTCCATTACGTGAAGTTTGAAGTTCATGCCAGAACCGAAGATGTTTTCACCAAGAATACCAGACTCTTCAGCCTGCGCAATCGCCACACCAAGACGTTCAACCGCTAGTGGGTACTCAGCACGTACGTAGATGTAACCTTCGTCAGCGCCAATAGCTTTAGCTGCGATAATCATACCTTCGATAACTGCGTGCGGGTTACCTTCCATTACAGAACGGTCCATAAATGCACC
>DDLT01000306.1 GCA_002340265.1 Lentisphaeria bacterium UBA2565
GATAATAAGGCAGTTAAGTGGTTTGACATTTACGTTGCAAGTTTTAATTTTCATAGCGTGTGGCTCCTTTTGAATTATTGTTTGGTAAACCTTATTCAAATTTAGGAGTCACACATTTTCAACTGTTCTCAAACTAATCTTTGAGATAATAGTATGTTCAATTATTTAATACGTTCTAATGGCGTCTACCGGTTTCACCAGCATCGCTTTGATTGCCGGGATAAAACTGACCGTAATTGCAGAAAAAATCACTACGACGTATGGCGTTACAAATGCTTCGTAAACCCAATCCGAATAAATCGCTTCAAAGTAGATTCCTCCGACTGAAAGCGGTTGATCATATTTTATTCCGTACTTCACTAACGGCCAGTTTGCGAGAAGTCCGGTAAGGATTGAAAATGTCGCGGCAATTGTAGATAGAATAACAGTTTCTGTGATGATGATTAAGGCGATCTTTGCCGGAGTTGTCCCGATTGCCTTCATTACGCCGAATTCACGTGTTCGTTCAAGAATTGACATCAAAACTGTGTTTAGTACGCCGAGGCCGACAACCAACACAATTATTATAATCATCACCTTGTTGCCTGCTTTGTCCGCTTGCATCGATTTGTAAAACACCTCTTCAATCTTCTGCCATGGCGCGACTTCCAGATTGTCATCGCTTAAAATATTTTGCAGTTTTTCTGATGTGTCGCGTGCGTCCTTATAGGAGTCGAGAACAATTGCCACTTCGTGCACTTTCCCGTACATTGCCAGAAATTCTTGCGCCTTATAAAGATGAATGTAACATTTTGTCCGTTCCGTGCTGTCGTTCTCCTTTTTCATAATTCCTACTACTTTGAAAATGTCATTGGCAATCGATCCATCCGCCGCTTGACCTATTAACACAATTTCTGAACCGATTTTCGCTTTTAGGATTTTGGCGACTCCGTTGCCGATAATCATTTCATTATGCGGACTTTCGGTTGAAGTTTCCGTAATAAACTTTCCATCTCCCATTTTTGCAGAAATTGTGGTTGTTTGACGTTCCAGTTTCGGATCGATTCCAATTAGTTGAATTCCGGTCGTTTTCTTATCAATAAAGGCGAGGGACCCGCTGTGGATTCGCGGCGTGAAAGATTTGATTTCTTTTAGGTTTTTAAGTGATTGGACGAGTTGATCATTATATTGAAAATTTTTATAAAGACCGGGACGTTCGAGGTAATCTTTCTGGTGAATTTGAACATGCCCGGTATAGCCGCGGGTGAACATTTCAATCAGATGCCCGTAGCCGCCTTCCGCCAATCCTATCGAAACTGAAAGAAGTGTATATCCGATAATAATCGAAAGCGCCGTATAAAGAGAACGGCGTTTCTGTCGGAAGATATTTCGAAAGGCAATTTTAAGAATCAGCATTTTTTATCTTCGGATTTTTTGGAGGTTTCTTAGTGTGAAGGTGTTTCTATCTATCTCTGCGTTAAATTCGGCTTTTTTATAGGTGACGGTTGTGGAGTGATTCTTTTTGTTTTGCGGAATCAGTTCGAGCGTAGTTGGCAAAATGCGGCCGCCTAACTCTTTGACGTCTTTGAAATACATGATTCGAATTAACTTCCCTTTTTCGTCAAAATATTCCTGCGTTTCAGGCAGAACTGACTCTTTGTTGACTTTGGCAATAATTTTGCCCCAGACGCTGACCGTCTGCTCTTTCGGCGTAAATTCGATATAATAGTTTACTTTGTCGTTTTCATTTTTTACTAACCTTGCGTTATAATCTTCTCTTAATGAACTTTCTTTGACGAGATCGTCGTTGGTGAAATCCGATCCCATCCAGCTGCCCATCATCATGCTTGGCGGGATCTTCATCACTTTGTTGATTTTCGGAAAGAAGTTCCACATCTCCTTATCGTTTCGCAGTGTGCTTATTCCCTTGTCTTTTCTCGGGGAGAGAATGGTGACGAAGGTTTTTTCGAGACTTTCTCCCCAGATTTTCATCTGCATTGTCCGGTTCCAATGCGGCGTATTCACTTTCATTTCCACTTCCATGTAGGCTGAATCGCTACGGTAGAGCGAGTCGAGCTTTTTGATGATTTGGTCAAGTTCTGACTCTTCGGCATTAAGTAGACCGAAACTGAAAAGTGAAATCGTTATAATTGAGATAAATTTGTACATTTGGTTCTCCGCTTTGAAAGATGTCTAAAGTTAACGGATACAATTGATAAGTCAATCTCACGGTGCTAGTTACGATATTTTCTTGAATTAATCTTTACTAAGCTGATAAACTTATTAAATTACGCGCTTTTGTGCCAATGGAAAAATTTTTAGAATTTAATATAAAATCAAATAGGAAAAAACTTATGACTGAAAAAATTAATTCACGTCTGACGAGCAAGATTCGCAACAAATTTGTGCAGCTCGTGACCAACAAGCCGAGATCGTTTAAAAACGACTTTCTTTCCGGTTTGACCGTTGCTCTGGCTTTGATTCCAGAAGCTGTAGCATTCTCTTTTGTGGCTGGTGTTGATCCGAAAATCGGACTTTATGCTGCCTTCATGATGGGACTTATCGCGACTATTTTCGGCGGTCGCCCTGGAATGATTACCGGTGCGACAGGTGCGGTTGCGGTTATCTTTACTGCACTTGTGGCTAGTCACGGTGTGGAATACCTTTTCGCCGCTGTGGCGCTTATGGGACTATTGCAGATTGGCTTTGGTGTGCTGAAGCTCGGTAAGTTTATTCGCCTGATTCCGCACCCGGTAATGCTCGGTTTTGTGAATGGTCTAGCGATTATTATCTTTAAAGCTCAGTTCGGCCAGTTTTATCACGTAGTTGACGGCGTGGAGACGCTTCTGCCTTCAATGGATCTGCTGATTATGGGTGGAATGATTTTGTTGACAATGGGAATCTGTGTATTTCTTCCAAAATTGACCAAAGCTGTTCCAGCAACTTTGGTGGCAATTGTAGTGGTTTCTGTACTTGGATTTCTTCTGAATCACTTTGAGGTAGTGCATGTTCGTACGGTTCTTGATTTCGTTCAGGACAACAATCCGGCGGCAGAAACTATTGCGGCAGGTTTGCCTACTTTCTCGATCCCAAACGTGCCGTTTTCCATTGAAATGTTTAAAGTGAT
>DDLT01000122.1 GCA_002340265.1 Lentisphaeria bacterium UBA2565
GTTTTTTTTTTTAGCGGTTTTTCGTATCTGGCGAATAGCGCAAACTTGTTCTAATTAACTCCTAGAACAAATAGTTGTCATTTGTCAGGATACGGAGTTTGCCATTAGGGTACATCTGCCCCAGATGATTGACTGACGCATCCTCAACAAATATTTTACTTTGAATGTGTCGTGCTAGTGTAGTCAGAATTGAAAATGTCAATCGGCTAGTATTAAAAATTTGACACAAATTTGTACGTATGACGCAGCCATGTGTGATGACAGAGGTTGGCAGAAACAGAACTTAAAATAATGCATTAATTA
The DNA here is from genome assembly GCA_002340265.1 of Lentisphaeria bacterium UBA2565. Classification (GTDB taxonomy): domain Bacteria; phylum Verrucomicrobiota; class Lentisphaeria; order UBA2565; family UBA2565; genus UBA2565. The sequence goes on from DDLT01000122.1 coordinate 304, forward strand.
ATTAACCATTCTGAAATACAGTTGTGAATTTGAAAGAAAATGAGCGAATGTCTTCAACGACTGAAACTGCAACGAAGTGTTCTCTGTTGGCTTGCTTACTGAGTCCCGAGAAGTCTACCATTGGTAATTTTTTTAAGTGCTTTGTCCGAGCATATTTTAAGTGAGCCTTTAAGCAGCCGTCGTTTTCCAATTTCAAAAATTGAAGCGTTATACACCAAGTTACAAATGAAAAGAGTTCTAAAGAAATACTGATTCATTCTTTGCGAGGAAGAAAATTTCAAGTAGCTTTATCCGATATCAGTAGAAAAATGGCGAAAGAGCGTTTTGTTTTTGATGCTGTTTTTAGCAGTTGGAAGGAAAAAAAAAAACGGGCGGCATATTTCGTTAAATGGTGTATCGACTGGTAAGCTTAGTTTAAGACTGATATTAGTGATATCAATCAAGATTAAATCTGAATGTCTAGCAGAAATGCTGATCAGCCTGAATTTCATAAAATGCACTTGAAACTGCCTGAGTAATGACGGCGCTTTGTAGACAGGAGGAAAAGTCTGGTTCCTTTAATAATGATGGTTCACTTTTAATTAATCAAAATATCCATGTAGAGTTCCCGTCGAAAGTTAGGTTTCCTTTGTTTCAATTTAAAGAACACCAAAGCATGGGGCATATTACTGATTTTATGGGAATGTTAATAAAATGAGCTTACACGCCAACAAAAATTAGGGAAATGGTCAAACATGGCTTTAAGAGAAAAATCGATCGCCTTAGGGTCAAGCAGGTGTGTAATTAATGTCAGTTACAATAGAGCTAATTCATATAGGAAAACCTTTAATGTTTTTGAATTGTTGATTTATTGAGAAAAATTTTAATCAGAAGCATTTAGTTTTAAGTAAAATCCTCGACTTCAGACACCCTGGTTCCATAAAGAAAATTATGTCGCTCTGATATCTATATGTATTCACTTTGTTTTCACTAAAAAAAGCGATTGTTTATCTCACAGTTTTCCTTTTGCACAAAAACACCCGTGAAAATTCCTTCTTTATATCTCGCTTGAAAAGTGCGTAGACAAAAGGGTTTGCACCAGAATTTATAATCAGAAGAAATGATAAAACGTATCTGACGACTTGCTCGGGTTGTGATGCTTTACAAGACGGAAAACAGGCGCACAACGAAGATAATGACTGGGAAATGTAACAGGCTAAAAATATTCCAACCATAATTGTGATCAAGCGAGCTGATGACACTTCTGATTTTCCTCGCAGTCGCTGGCTCGCACGGTTGAACTTGAGCTGCTTTAATAAAATTGACGTGCGTCTGGCATGGTTGTTTGCTATTTTAATGATTTTTCTCGTAGCTATCGCCAAGAAGATGCAAGGTGTGAACTGAAAAATCACCATGCTTGTGAGCTGTGCGATATTTTCATTTGACAGCGCGAGTGTGGGAATAGTATCTAGAATTAACGGCGCCAGCCAGGCCGACATAAGAAGGAGACTGATCGTTGTCTTTGTCATTATGCGTGTGTATTTGAGGGGTAGGACTATTGCACAATAGCGGTCCACAGTGAATGCCATTATGCTTGTAACAGAAACATCCCCGAAGTATGAGACTAAATAGAGGATCACCTCTGCATGGCTGCAGCCTGCTATTCGGCAGCGAAAATGAGGCGGAATAAAAACAGCGGCTAAGCTGAGATCGGCCACGGCCAATGAAAAGAGAAACCAGTTTGCTTTGGTACGAAGTCGACGGCGAGTGATGATGAGGTATATTACAAGAGTGTTTCCAAGTATTGCTATGGTAGTCAAAAACAATGATGTGATCCAGAACCACATCGCTGTAGAGTCTTGATTCGATTAGAGTCCTTATCGATGTTGACTTAGTGGCCACAGGAAGTTTCTTCTTGGGAGTAAAATGAAACTGATGACTGATAAAGTTTATGTAGATAAATATTATCATTAATTCATATACATTAATGCATTCACCGGCTATTGGCTATTATTTCGTGCTATTTGATATTCATATAATACAAAACACGCAACCTTTTTCCCGATGCAGCAGCCATGTTGAATATATAATATTAAAGCATATTATGGGATTTCCATTCGTTAAAGATTTGAAGGCTTGCGTGGCTGAGCAAAGCACGGAAGCTGCTGCAGTGAAGTGTCTGATCGCTATGTTTATACCGTTTTCCTCACTGTTTTATAGTCATGGCTAAAACACAAAATTCATTCGAGCCTATTTGTTTCATCAAGCGACGCGGAAAACTGG
>DDLT01000288.1 GCA_002340265.1 Lentisphaeria bacterium UBA2565
CCAACAAATGTCACAACATTTTTCATTCCACTGGCAAGACCAAAGCTCCCTTGAGCAACTCGAAGTCGACCGTTTCTCGTCATTTCATTATATTCACCCTCTGTAATTGAACCCTGTGCTCTTAAATCGCGAGCTCTCTTTATCATATCACTTCCAGCTGCAGTATCAATCCCTCCCTGAGCCAGACTAAAAGCAGTGGTAGACGTCTCAACACCGATGCCAACCTTACGTAAAATTCTACCAGCTACTTTTTTTGATGAAATCCTTTCATTTTGCTGAGCTAATTTCTTTTGGGTATTGAAGTTCTGTTGAGTCAATCTCTGCTCGTCACCAACACCTGGAAGTTCTTTGATCTTGTCAAATGATTCTGACACAACCATTTCTTGGAGGTTACTTACTCCGCCTCTCTTTGCACGAAGTTCTAATTCAGGCTCTATGTTATTTTTGACAATTTTTTGAAAGTTTTCATCTCTGAGTTCATCGACTGTAATTCCTTTCTGTAACTTGTATTCTAGAGCATCGTGTTTGTAATTTAAGCTTTTCATCGTTCCTAGAAGCAAAATATAAACGAGGAATTTATGATACTTTTAGTGCTAGAGTAAAGACAGCCAAAAGCTCTTCTTCAAACCAAACTATATGAAGTTTTTATGTTTCTAACTTGTCATAAATAATTACTCTTAGCTTATTCTATTCTCTTAGGGCCTCACACAATACCATTTTTTAGTGAAGTGCGCCCCCTGTATAAATACTGTTATTAATGTATTCCTATTTTGAATGGAATTCTTGATTGACCTGTATGATTCTAAACAAAGTGGCAGCCTAAAGTGAAAGAGGAAGGAGATGATGACGATGATGATGATGATGATGATTTTGGCGTACGTTTGGTTTCAGTCGTATTAAGTTAAGTGAATTTAAAAACTACTTACTTAAACATTTGCTCCTTGCCGATGTTATGCTATGACTAAATGCATTGATACGTTGATTACCTTTCGTTAACTCTTTGACATCTTGAGGGAGACCAGCCATAAAACCACCAAAGGTGGATCCTGCTCCTGACATGTAGTTACTGTATCTTATCAAGTCGTTCTCTGTTTCACTCTCTTCTCCAGTTAGCACCAGACCTTTGAGGCCCACGTCCTTTATTGGATCTGATTGTTCTTCTTGAAGTTCTGGCAGATCAGTACCTTAAACAAAATGAGTATTCCCACAAATCGTGACAAAATCACATGGGCCAATGGGCGCACACACCGAAATAAGCTTGAAACAAAGAACAGAAACGTAAGCAAGTAACAAACCAATCAGCTTACCTATGGTCATCATATTTCTCTTTCCATTTAGTGCATCATCAAACTGCGTCAATATTGTGTTGAAGTCAGGGTCAGTCTGCAACTCTTCCAAACTTTGAAAAAAGGAATCGTCTACTTGCTTTCCCTGAGTAGCACTTTCTTCTCTCAATAAAGCAGTCAGGCTTTGAACAACGACTTTTGGCTCAAAAGAACCCCTTCTGTTTTTCCAAGAAGTTGAGACTTCGTTGCACAGGGTGTTAGACAAGTTGTTGAACCATTTAACTTGCAATGATTTGGTGAACAAATCGTCATTTCCTTGTTCATCATGTTTAGCGGAACTATGTTTGGCAGCCTCAATAAACTGGAAGATGTTAAACAGAAATTGTCAAGTGCATCAGTCTCTTATCAGTCTTAATCCCCAAGACCTTTTAACGCATCAACCCTCTTACAGATAAAATAATAAATTACAAACAGAATGCACCGGGGAATTGCAAACAGCATATGTGTCATTCAGTAGCTAAGCATGGGTCTGGTTATTTTGTTATAAATATGGGTTATTAGCCAAGCTTGTTCAGTGAGGTTGGCTGGATACTGCCGAATCCTTTTTGTATGTGTTTATGTAAGACGCAGTCGAAGCTCACAAACACGAGAGAAAAACGAGCCTTTTTCACCGAATAAGCTTGGTCTTATATGGTATGCCCTATGTACCACTGGGCATTCCGGGATTGAATGTGAGTGAGTGTTATATGGTATTAACGACACACTTTTCCTGCTGGAAACAGCTTGTAATCCCGAGTGGGAAAGATGGCACGATCTTACCCGCTAGGGTAGACATTTACAACGCAGTATTTGGTTCATCTTGCCCGCTTCTGGAACTACCCATGCACTAACAACTGTTACTACAGTTGAGGCTTCAGTCTTATAATTTTATTTTAGTTTTAATGGGCATACAAGGAGAGAAAATATCAAAGTTTATCAACACAAAGCAAAATTGACCTTTTCGCTTCGTTTCTATGTCAAACTAATAATAACTGCTGTAACAGCTATTCCTAGAATGAAGGGAATTCATGCCTGTGCTTTCTTACAGAAAAATCATTTCTTAGGAAGAGCAAGTAGTTTCAGCAATGGGTATTAGTAACAGTTCGAGTCAAGTCACTCCGACCAAAATCAAAGGGTTGATATATGTACTTTTTGTTCTTGTTTTTTAGACGGAGCATATTGAAATTAGTTCTTAATGATTGTTCCAAGACACAGCGACAGAATTTGAATAATGTGCTTCACATTTTCAATTTGAGTTCAAAGCCTTGTAATCGAACGATCTATTGTAACAGCTCAATTACTGCATGCTTCAGTTTATTGGCATAATAGGTTTTAATTCAACAAGGCTAGACCACTAAATTTTAGGTTTCCATCGATGCAAATTTTGGATTTGATTTGTGGAATAATAAATCGCAGGGCTTTATTGACGAAAAAGCTCAGAACTAAATGACTTGAACACTAAAGGCGTGAACACATCTGAGGAATTCTATCAGGTTTAAATTAGACACGGTTGTCCTTACGAATTTGCGTTCGCATTTTCTTTATAGCGTAGTGATATCTATTTTTTGTATGGCCTGAGTTCAATTGCTTTACACAGCAAACAAGAAAGGTAAAGAAAAAGTCCTTTGAATTGGGTCTTACATTTAAATGCAACAGTCACTGAATAGAGGCAGGGAAACAAGGACCTCCCGACAGAATGGATATGTTACATGAGCTTGGCAAGAACATAACATGAGTGTCAAAAGAGTATGAAACTGGCCTTATAACAGCACAGTAATTTAGAAGTGAAACGCTGTAAAAGGAAAACAAAACAAGTAAACTAAACTGCAAAAATGTAAGAAACTTCATGTTTCAATAACACTGTGAGGAAATTAAGATGACAGCGTTAGAAAGAATGACATGAATTTATCGTGATAACCGTGAAAATAATAATGCAATTCACTGGGAGTATTATACAGAGAACAACGAACAAAATGTTTTCGAGCATTTGCAAAATGCGACATCTCCCTTACTTTGTTCCTTTGGAACGAAATTATGAATCTAAAATGAATCTACAAGAAGCAACCGACGTTCTGGTTCACCACAAAAGTATGCAAGACAGGTGTTAAACTGTCTCCTTATCGAGGTTTTAGCTTGGTACCTGGTTTCAAGTATCCTCCTCTAACAAATCAAACTCTCAATGCGGAGGTTCTTCAAAAACACGGCAGCTCTGTATCGATGCATAATTTTTTTCGCTTTCAAAATACTTTGATTCAAAGGCAGTCTTCACACTATGCCAGACTGAGAAATTTGAAAACGCAG
>DDLT01000225.1 GCA_002340265.1 Lentisphaeria bacterium UBA2565
GCAATTACAGCCAACTGCACCGCTTCCACTTCAGCTTCCTGTTGACTTCCACCTGAACCAGGGTAATCACTCGCAAGTGCGACGCCCCATGGAAGGGTTGAACGCCCAGTATCAACACGGGTCTGAGCAATCACTTTCTCAAGATTTGACTGGTAAGTTGATGCTGTTCCGTAATATGCATCACCCTCACCTTGATGCCAGATTACCGCTTTAAAACCTGTAGTTGCCACGGATTGTAACGCCGGTTTCAACAAAGAATGATAATAACTTCCTCCATTCGCAGGATCCCATTCTCCAACAGAAGACCCACCATAAGCACAGCATACAAAACCAACCGGTGTGCCTGCCCAGTCTGCTAACAGGTTACCCAGATCAGGCCAAACACTTCCTTGGTCATTTCCATCACCATTATTCGGTCCTGTAGAACCGGGCTGAGGGTCAACAGTTTTCTGCCAGTTTCCTGTCGCAAAATCCATTGAGTTCACATACTCATAATCCGCTTCTCCTCGAGCCTCATAACCGTCACCACCGTAGTTTGCCGCATTTGACTGACCACATGTCACAAACACATCTCCGACACCAACAAGAATTGATTCCGTCTGAACGTCCGAACTATCTTTAGTAATCTTCACACTCATTGTGTACCACCCTGCTTCAACACCTGAAATAACCGCAGAGTAGGAAGAACCGGTAACAGAAGAAGTAACATCAGTCCAGTCAATATCAGAACCCGGACCGCCGGCATCAACCTTTGTAAATTTTACAAGAAGAGTATCATAAGCACCAGCTGTCACTGAACCAGTTACAGTCACATCAGCAACACCAGCCGCATTCTGCTGCCAGATTGTACGATTTACTGGCGACGCAATACCTACTCCACCTAATGTCGTTAAGCTTGATACATTCGACTCTTTGCCATCGTAAACAGCTTTAAACTGATAAGATGTACCCGGCGTAAGTGATGTAATAGTCGCAGTGTATGTGTCTGCAATCGCATCTCGCGTCGTCCCCAGTGAAACTGTAGAATTAAGCCAGTTTGAACCGTCAGTTGACTGCTTGATGGTAATTGCTCGATCAGAGCCATTCATAATTTGAAGAGTGGCACTCGCAGCCGAAGAACTGTTGCCATCGATAAAAACTTTACCAAGAGCCGAAGACCAACGTCTTCCATGCTCTGACAGACCGGCGCCCGTATGATGCGCGCCGTCATAAAGATAACCAAGCTCTTTAAATCCATTAGTTTTCGCACCACGGTAGACTTCGCTAATTCCTGCGTCATCATTAATCACATTGATTTGAGCATTTTCAACCAACGTATTGTTAGCCGCGTTGTTCATATCCATATAACTTGCCAGAGCAATATACCAAGGCACAGTAAAACCTGCATCAGCACGACTCTGGTTAATCAACTCTTTCATTTCCTGTTCGTAATCCGCCTGCGTACTCAACCACAACGCATCCATTTCTCCTTGATGCCATAGAATCGCTTTAAATCCAGTACTGTTTTTTAACGCCTCAATTGCCGGCTTCATGTGAACGAAATAACAGCTGCTCTCAGGATCGCCTCCATCAACCTGCCAATAACCCGGTGGATTATTTGGAGCTAAGCCAAGTGGAGCGTCTTTATGGTTACTATGATAAACCAATGAAACTCCAGGAATTCCAGTTCCGACAAAACCAATAGGGATTTCATTTTCTTCAGTCAATTGGTCTCCAAGTGAAGGGAAGAATGTGCCACCTGTACCTATTACAATAGGTTGAACGTCGTCTGAATTAATCCATTTCCCTGTATAGAAGTTGTAAGAGTTAACAGATTCGTTGCTCGTAGAATGCGTAGTCTGACCGCTGTTACAGCTATTCGACTGACCACCGACAATATAGACATCACCCACTCCCACTAACTGAGAAACGGTCGAAACCTCTGCTCCGGAAAGTCGGCTTTGAACCTCGACAGTATACCACCCGGCAGCTACGTCATTTACAACTGCAGAGTATTCACCATTTGAAATAGTTGATGTAATATCCTGCCAGTCCACATTTGCACCAGGCTTTCCAGCCTCAACTTTTGTTAAACGTACCCACAGCGAGTCATAGCCAACTCCAGGTAACCCCGTAACTGTAACATCAGCAACGCCACTGTTGTCCTGCTGCCAAATAGCTCTATCTGCTGATGTAATAGACAAAGGTGTTGAAAATAGATTATTATTAGTCCATGCGAAGTTAGTGTCTTTAATTCCGGAAATCACACCAGAACGTCCATTGCCTGTACTATCGTAAAGGGTCGAAGCTTGTGGGTTGTCTTCGAATTTCCAGTTTAAAAGCAAGTCAGCCTCGTCTCCTTTAAGCCACTTTCCCTTACCTGCATTATAATTAGCCTGAATCTCAGCAGCAGTCAGGTTTCCAGTCCAAACAGAAACCTCATCATATTCCACATTTATGCTCTGAGCCCCACCATTCAAATCTTGCCCAAGTCGTAGGATTGCATCCGTTACCGCATTCTGGCCTTTTGTCCAAGTGAATTTCAATTCACCATTTTCATACAAATAAATTTTGGAATTTGCGTCATCCGATGTAAACGCAAGATGTGTCCATTTATCCTCATTCAATGAAAGCGAAACGGCTCCACCACCATTCAAACCGTTATACAAATTAGCGCTATTAGCCGAAGGATTATACCAAAAACCTAAAGCGGCATTTCCTGCGTCATTCTCCTCTCCGACGGAAACGACACAGCCCAAGTTTGAAGTTGAATCAAACTTCACCCACATCATTGTAGAAACAGTTGCTCCAGAAACTGTCGCGGTACTATCGATCTTACTACCATTTAAGATTTTTACAGATTCCGAACCCTCCTGAGGAATTGAAAGTTCATAGTCCTGCATCTGACCTTCATACGTAAAGTCGGAATTTGGCAGAATCTGATCTGGTGCAATCTGTCCGCCATCGGTTGTGCGTACTCGAATACGAGTTTGATATGGCAATGCCGGTAACGATGCAGACTTAGGAACATCAATTGTAATCGTTTCCGAAGCATTTAAATCAACATGTGCATTCCAATAGTTATTGGACAAGTTTGGATTTGAAGAGATATAACCTGCAATCTCAGCTGGTTCCTCAAACGTTCCATTATGATTCCAGTCAACCCAAACCTTTCCGACAGAATACTGATCTGTCAGATCAAAAGTCATAGAAAATGAACTACCCGGAGTTGCTGTAACCACATGGCTAGTTTGATTCATATAGAAATCCGAACCCGAATTAACACTATTGTTAATATCCTGCAAAGCTCCCGACGTCACCACACTGTTAGTGAACCAACGAGACCCAGCCGGCCAATTCAACTCAAGTGTATATTGTTGCCCATCCGTACTGCCCAAATCATGACCATCCGGTGCTGACCGGGAGATAAAGTCCTGTGCTGATACCAAGCCAGACAGTCCGACACCACATAGAACTGCATAAAAGCTTTTTCTTAATTTCATATTTTGCCCTCTCGATTAAATTCTAGGTAATGTCCCAAGTTCTGT
>DDLT01000080.1 GCA_002340265.1 Lentisphaeria bacterium UBA2565
CGGAGCTGCCGCCGCGTTGCGAGAGGTTTGCTCAACCTGAGCAAAGCCGCCGATAGTCGTCGGGAACAAAATCAGAGGTGTTGCGAAGCCGCCGACGGTCGTCGGCTCCGTATAAATGAATAGTTTTCTTTTAAAGCATTTTAGAGTCGTTGAATCTTTTTGACTTGGAAAGCCCGCGCAGCGTGGCGAAGTTTCAGTAGCCACAGGTGAAGAGAGCAACGCGAACGCAACCCGTGGAAAATAAAGTCATAACAATAGAGAGTGCCCGCAGGGTACGACAGTTCTGTCATACCCTGCGGGCATTTTATCTGTATAAAAGGAAAATTACCACGGGTTGCGAAAACAAGTTTTCTACACCCGTGGCTAACCAACTGACACAAGCTGCGCTCGTTAAATATGCCTGCTGAATAAACTGAAACGCTTCTCTTTCCCCGTGATAAATGCGTCTATCACTTTAACAGCTTGATCAACTCTTCGATGCTTGTCACTGGGGCTTCGCAACGGTTTTCATGACAAAGATAGTAATCGATTCGATTCTTATAAATTCTCATTCCTTTCGCAAATGGAATCAATTCGTTCAGCAACTTTTCATTTGCAGAACTTTTGACGGTCAATATCACCGATTTCGGAAGCTGGGCGCGAAGCGTTGAAAGTTCCTGTTCTGTACTCTTATAGCCCGTTCCCACTACGGCAATAATCTGTTTATGCGGCGCTTTCCTTTCCTCAATTGTGGCAATGTTCATCATGTAGGCTGTCGGGTACTGATTCATTCCGTTACTTTGCGCTGAAAGAATCAGATCGGCTGTATCAGTCAGTTTAAAATTACCGATTAACTCGCCGAGTTGATACAGCAGTTTGACCGCAATCGATCCGCCCGATGGAATCGGCCCGTCGTTGTCAGATGGCGGACGGAATATTAACTTTCCATCCTTCTCCGTCATAAAGATCAGTCCGCTTGAATCGACAAACTTCTCTTTTATCAATTCGGCAAGAGTTATTGCGGTTTGCAGATATTCGGGCTTGGAAGTGGTCAGATAAAGCTCCGTTAAACCCCAAGCGAGATAGGCGTAATCATCCAGTTTACCTTTTACCGAGACGTTGCCATTCATTGTGAGATGATAGAGTTGTTGCTGTTCTGCGTCGAACAACTTGTCGATACAAAATTTTGCCGCTTTTTCTGCCGCGTCAATAAAGGTTTTATTCTGATCTTTGCGACCCGCATAAGCCAGTGCCGCAATCGTAAAGCCATTCCAGTCACAAAGAATCTTCTTGTCTTTGAACGGATGGATACGTTTTTCGCGCACATCGTAAAGCTTCGCAAGGGCGGCGTTCAGTGTTACCTGTTCTTCCACATTTGGGAACGCTTTAAGAATTAAAATATAAGTGCCCGTTTTGCGACCATGTTCCACCATCATTTCCAGATCATAATAGGTTTCAATCAACTTATAATCTTCTTTGAGAATCTTTTTCATTTCATCAGGATGCCAGAGATAGAACTTGCCTTCTTCGCCTTCGGAATCGGCACCTTCGGCGGCATAAAATGCACCGGATTCAGCGGTCATATCACGGGAAAGGTAGGTGAAGATATCGTTGACGGTTTGTTGGTAAATGGCGCGTTCAGCTTGCGAAAAGAGTTTAGATTGGGCGGCTTTTGCATAAGTCAGCAAAAGCGCAGCGTTGTCGTAAAGCATCTTTTCGAAATGGGGGATCTTCCACTCCGGATCAGTGGCGTAGCAGTGAAATCCGTGTCCCACTTGATCATAAATTCCACCCCGCCGCATCTCCTTTAACGTCTTTGAAAGTATTTCGACAGCTTGCTTATTTGAACTGTTTTCCGCATAGTTAATAAGGAAAAGCAGGTTTTGAGTGGTCGGGAATTTAGTAGTGGAACCGAAACCACCATTTTCGCTGTCATAGCGCATGGTCAGCATGTTAAATGCGGCGGTTGAAATAGTCGGCGAAATCATTGATGGAATCGGCAGATGCGTAGTGTTGAGCATTTCGTGAAGTTGTTCCGCTGAATTAAGAATTTCACCTTTACGTTCTTTCCATGCGTTCTCAATTGCAGGAATCAGTTCCAACATTCCGCTTCTGCCGTATTTTGACTCTTTTGGAATATAAGTCATGGCGAAAAATGGTTTTCGATCCGGTGTCAGCAGAAGATTTAGCGGCCAACCGCCTTGTTGATTCATTGCATGTGTCGCCGCCATATAAACCGCATCGATATCAGGTCGTTCTTCGCGATCAACCTTAATGTTGACAAATGCACGATTCATCAGTTTAGCTACATCTTCATCTTCAAATGATTCTTCTTCCATTACATGACACCAATGGCAGGTGGAGTAGCCGATGGAAAGGAAAATCGGTTTGTTCTCCGCTTTGGCTTTCTTAAATGCCTCTTCCCCCCAAGGAAACCAATCGACAGGATTTTCGGCGTGTTGTTGCAGATAAGGACTTTGTTCTTCGGCTAATCTATTTTTCATTTTACTCTCCGCATTCGAACTTATAAAAACCGCCATTGCGGCAGTAATTGATATAATAATTTTCATGTGAATCTCCAATAAGATCATTTCTCAGTCGGAACTATATTCGTAGAAAATGAAAAACGAAAAGTGAAAAATTTTGTGTCGCTCTTCCGTGAAAGTCGTACTCTGGCTTAGCACATTACATAGCTTTGTAAAAAATGCCCGTGCCACGAATTGTCCGACGTTATTGGAACAATTCATGGCTTTGGGTGATTACCCCATAAAAAAACCTCAAAATTCAGTTGAGCCTTTTCGTGGGTTATTTTGTAGTTAGAAGCGCCTCTTCGGCGTCGGCAACTTTGATTTGCATATCTAGCCTTTTTCTATAGTACTGACTTCCATTAGGAATCGAGTCTAAAAGCTGTTTCATCAACTCTACACGCTCTTGACCTTCAGCATCATCAGCTTTTGCTTTAAAAAAGCTTTCGTTTTCTGGAAATAGTTCGACTAATTTGCAAAGAACCTCATACCTTTCCTTCTTATTTTCCCCATATGATGTTTGGGTAAGTGAGAATGCCAAATCATACATTTCATTTTTCATGAACTCTATTAAAAGTCTATTTTGTCGTACTGTTTTCTCTTCCGGACTTAAAGAATCATATAGGTTTAGCTTTACATAGAAGTTGCGAGGTAAATCTTTTTGTGGTTCATTATTGCTACCGAAGTAGCCAACTTCACCATCTTCTGAAAAGAAATCAACATGCATTAATTTTGTCCTCTCCTTATCTCCAAATTTACGCCACCTTAACATTTTATATTTATTTTCAATGATTGTCTCTTTGGATATAGTTTCTGACTTATTAACTCTATGATCGTATATCAAATTATTTTTATAGACGAACTCGGCAATTGCTGTTAATACCTCTTTTTCGGTGGTGTTAGGCACCAATGCATAGGCTTCATATCGTTTTGGAAACATTAGCCCTGGATATTCACATTCAGATAGTATTTCCCAGTTTTTAGGTATTGATAGCGGATTTATGATAGCTTTAATATCTTTGGTTGAAATTACATCCGTTACGTATTTTTTAGTAAAATCACCACATTCTTTCTTATAAGCTTCGGTAAAATTATCGATAACCGAAGTGATGGCTCTGTTTTTAGTTTGTTCGTAGCATTGCTTTACAGATGCAATCCCCGAAATCTTTGATTCTCCTTTTACGCTATCGCTTAGGTTCATTGTCATTATGCCGTATGGTGCTGAGCCATTGTACTCTTCCATTTTTAGTGGAGTTTGGAACTCATATTTAATTGTGTACTTTGTCTGTTTTGTAAAAGGGGCTTTTTCGATGACAGATAACTGTTTAGGAATAACTTTTAATATCATATCAATTGAGTTAAAACTAGTAAAAGAAGATGACTTATCTATTATGACTATTTGTTTGAAAAAACCTTCTTCAACTAAGGCCTTTTGTAGCTTTATTTTTATTTCTGTTGCAAGTTTTTCGTCACTTGAAAGAACCTGAAGACCAACAGTGTTTATTTTATGGTCTATTATAGCAGTCCCCGCGGTCGACCTAATAGATGAGGAGTTGTTATTTTCTTGCCATTCACCGACTTTCAGTGATCCACGCCAACTAAGAATTGCGTAAGTTGGTAACGCAATCGTAGCCGCAATTAACACAGATGATATGACTCTAAAAGTTCCCACTCTATGAAAGTAGTATAATGACACTTTTAGCAAAATATAGACGATAACTACAACTAGGAGGGCGATTCCAAAACTCTTTAACCAATATCCCGTATCTGGCCATTCACCTGATAATTTCATACCTGTTATTTTTAATTCACTCATCTTACTTGTCCTCCACATGTATATAATATATCGGTGATTTTAAAATGCCTTCCATAGATTTAGCCATCTCTTTGTTAGGATAAAAATGACATTGAATAGCATAGGTTCCGACGTCACTATAAGATATTCTTTTTCTAGCAACAAGTTTCTCTATACAACCATTGCATTTTTTCGCTGGATCACTCCATGCCTGTATGTATTTTTTTTTATCAAAATAGTCAAAACGGTCACGAAAGGTGAATGAATAATCTGAGTTTATTGCTGTAAAGTCTGGATCTGAACTTATTTTGCGACAAAAGAACTGTGCTTTATAGCTACCCTCAATTGGAATAAACTTTTTTTGTTCCAACACGGTGTTAAAGCGACAAATCATTAACTCCTCTTTCTTATCTTTTAGGTTTATTTTAAAGTGATTGTTATTAGTGAACATAACTCGTGGATAATGAAGTTTTAGAGACTCCTTGCCCATAGACAGCTCGCTACTTATAGCACTAAAAGATCCAGATTTTTCTTGATCCATTAAGTAAGTCGAAAATTTAAAGTTTTCCTTTAAAGCTTCAAACAGTTTCTCTGGAGTTGGATAGAGTTTCTTTAATGTGGCTAGTTTTTCTTCACCCTGTTTGTACTCGTTTTCTATTTCTTCTGGCGTTTTTGGTCTTTCTTCATTCGGACGATTTTCCATGATTGCTTTTCTTATCAACCTAACTGTTCGTTCTTGTTCGACTTTCTCTTTCGTAAGTGTCACAAAGATTATGGTAATGACACTCGCTATAAAAATTTGTATCATTGATATCTTAACGATTCTTTTCATTTTGACCTTCCAATCTTAATTTTCGATTAATGACAACTTTGTAAATAATTGCTCCAATAACGTTGAGGAAAATAAAAACAATTAACCAAATGAAGCGGTCAAACTGTGGACGGGAGAAGAAAATTCCTTTTTTCGGATATTTTTCACCTAAAAGACATTCTACAACCACCCAAAACCAGAATGACACCGAGGCTGCAAGAGTTATCATAATGACTAATTTCAACGGTTGAGATTTGTTGATAAATTCCTCAAGCTTTGGGAAATCTTCTAACGTTATTTGTGGTGCTTGGACAACTTCTGTATAAGTTCCATTCTGAAAACTCTCAGTTTTTGACCCAGTTTGTAAACCATCAAAGACCAAAAACTTAAAGAAAAAGAAACAGAGTAGTACTAAGCCTGTAGAGAGAATTAGTTTACGATGCCGAACAGAAAAATCACTTTCTCTAATAAAACCTTTATTTTCGTCAGAGTTTAACTGATGCTTAATTAATTCCAATGCTTCAAGCTCGCCCATCTCTGCTAAAAGCTGTTTTACCTCGTATTCTGTGACTACTGAAAGCGCCTTCCCTTCCAACTTCTGGTTTATGTGAAGTGTTAAATCCTCTTTGACTTCAGCGATGCACTCAGTATCACATTGCCCATCGACTTTAAAGTCAAGATATAGAGCGAGAATTGTTTTTGCTTGTTTACTAAATTTAATCATTTTTATTTTCTTCCTTCTGTACGCAGACATTTATTAAAGATTCAGAATATGGGTTCATTAAATTCACTGCTTCTTCTCCTGCTGTTGTAAGCTTATAATATTTTCGATCTGGTCCGTCACTTGATGGTTTCATGAAGTTTTCAACCAAGCCTTTGGAGCGAAGGCGAGCAAGAAGTGGGTAAACCGTTCCCTCTGCAACTTGTAAACCAGGAAGTTTTACTAGCTGTTTGACTAAATCATAGCCATAAAACTCTTTGGTTTTCAACAAATTTAAGATCGCTAGTTCGATAAAACCCTTTCGCGCCTGTCGCGTCCAGTTGTCAAAATAGTCGTTTTTCATAATAATTTCTCACTTAAATTTAACTACTTTGTATTACTAAGTAGTCGGCGTTTTATGAATAGTTATATTACATGGTATTACAAGGTAGTTTGCGCATTTTTATATCTTCGTCAAACAAAGTCTCTGACTCGAACCTTTAGACTCATTCAGAACAAATCTCATATTTTTACAATTTCTTACAAACTATTTACAATTGCAGACATTTTTATTCGTGAGTTCTTCGCTTCCGATTTTATATTCGTTTTAGAGTACCTATAATAACAACCTTGGAGGCTATCATGCTAAAACGTACTTTATCTATTCTTACAATTTTTTCTCTAATCGCATCAGTAAGTGCTGAGCAGTTGCAGTTTAAAGCATCGCTCGCACATCCGAGTTTAGTGAAAGGTAAAAACAGTCAGACTTATCTGAAAATCGGCTTAACAGGTTTTGAATTTAAAAATGAGGCGGATCGCCCGAAAACCAATATTGCGATTGTAATTGATAAGTCCGGCTCGATGTCTGGCGACAAAATTGAGAAAGCGAAAGAGGCGGCCATTATGGCGGTCAATCGATTGAGTTCTGATGATATTGTCAGTGTATTGACTTATTCCGATTCGGTGAACGTGGTGGTTCCGTCGACAAAAGTTTCGGACAAAGTGGAGCTTGCTCGAAAAATCAGCTCAATCACATCAAATGGAGGTACAGCACTTTTTGCGGGTGTAAGTAAAGGCGGTGCGGAGGTGAAAAAGTTTCTTGATGAGAAACGTATAAATCGCGTGATTTTGCTTTCAGACGGTCAAGCAAATGTCGGTCCATCTTCTCCTGCTTTACTTGGAGATTTGGCGCTTTCGCTGGCAAAAGACAGTATCGCGGTGACCACAATTGGAATTGGAAATGGTTATAATGAAAACGTGATGGTTGCGTTGGCGAATAAAGGTGAAGGTTGTCACTATTTTGCGAAACATTCGGATGATTTAGCCACTGCATTTAATCGCGAGTTTGGTGATTTGATGTCGGTTTGTGCAAAGCAGGTTGATGTAAAAATTACTCTGAACTCTCAAGTTAGTTGTAAAAAGTCGGTTGGTCGTCAGGCGAAAATCGATGGAAATGTCGTCACTTATACATTTCCGCAGGTTTATAGCGGTCAGGAGAAGTTTTTGATTCTTGAATTGGATGTGGCGTCTTCTGATGCAATTGATGTGGCAAAAGTGGCTGATGTAGAAATCTCATATCATAATGCGCAGAGCAAAGTTGATGATAGGCTGACATCAACTGTGAGTTGCCGTTTTATTGCCGATGAATCGAAAGTGAAGCAGCTGGCAAATCGTGAAGTAGTAAAAGATGCCGTCGAGCAGATTGCCGCGGTAAATATGGTGGAAGCGATAAGACTGCGTGAAGCAGGAGATGTGAAAGCGGCAGAGGAGTTGATTTATTCAAACAGTGGGATAATTTCTAAAAATTCAAATGATTATAATTTAGGTAAAGAGCTTAGAAAACTTAGCGATTTGAACTCAGCGGCATCCGATGATCACTATAATAAAAAAATACAGTCATATGTACAACAGGCCGTCACAAACGCCACTCCAAGTATTCCCGAGTTTGGTGAGCCTACTGAGCTTGGTGTTATTTTGACTGTTACACCGACCGTAACTAAAGGGTCGAAAGAAATTGAATTAACACTTTCTCCTGATGTTAAAAGTTTTGTAAGTTATGATGCTCCGATCGCAATACCTATGCCCTCTTCTTGTGAATCTAAGGGCAAGAGGCCAATTCCAGTTGAGGGAAATAAAAGTGATAAAAAAGTTGAAAAGGCTAGGGACGCTTCAGGATCTGATGGTATAGGTGTCATCACACCAGATGATCCTAGATATAAATCAATAGTTAGACGGTACTTTCCTGAGAGCTATTCTCAACCAAAAAGTGAAAAGTCTAAAAAGAAAAAATAGAATTGAGAGCCTTTTCGAAGGCTCTCTGAAACTATAGGAAATTAATGAAACGACGTCTTAAACTTACATTGTTGATACTTGTGGCAACCCCTCTGTTCATTCAGTTGTGGTTGCTTCAGTATTTAGTAAAAAATAACACGGCTGAATTGGCAGATCAGTATCAAACTGTTCGTATGGAAAAACTGCGGTCTTTTTCTGAACGGTTTGAGCAGGCTATTAATCAAATTCAGGCGGACGTGGTGAGAAAGGCTAATGAATCCCGCTATGTGAAGAAACTCTTTTACGTCAGTGCAGAAGGTCAGCTTTTAAATTCAGAGCTTTATGACGAAACTGAGGAGCTTTGGATAAATAATCGGTTTTTGAATGAAGTGATTAACAGTAGCTCTGAAGAGGTTCAAAGTTCGACTGATATGTTCGGCTGGCTTCGCTTCTTTGACGGTTCAAACTACAAACTTTATTTCTGGGAAAATAGGCAAGCTGTTTATCAGGTGATGTCTATAAATTATGCGGCTGTTTTGGCTGAGTTGATTGCTGTGCTTCCGGATAATAGTGGTGTCGATGAACTATTCTGTTTTGAAGGATTGGGAGGACATAAACTATATTGTTGGGGAGATCAATTTCCTGAAACTACAGATTTACAGTCAGTTGTTTATGAACTTGATATTGAACCTTTTCATTTGTTTAAATTGAAACTGTTTCTTGATAAGAATGCGTTGCCGGAAAATAAACTGGCAGGAAGTTTTCAGAATAATTTGATTTACATCAGTGTTATTTTGGTCGGCATTTTTGTGACTTTAGCAATTTATTTTTATCGAAGCAGCAAGCGGGAATTTAATGAGGCTCAGAAAAAAGTCAGTTTCGTTAATCGTGTGTCACATGAACTTAAAACACCTCTGTCGAACATTTGTCTTTACTCTGAACTTATGGCTGAAAAGCTTGGAGAAGAGGCAAAAGTTTCGCATCACTTACATGTGATCAATTCTGAAGCAAACCGCCTTTCACGTTTGATTCATAATATTCTTACATTTTCGAATCAGCGACGCGGTATCAATAAACTAAGAATCCAAAATGTGACAGTTCCTGACTTCTTTGCTGATTATCTGGAAGTTTTGACCTTTCCGCTTCTTCAGAAAGGTTTCGATGTATCGTACGATTACTGTAGTGAAAAAAATCTTCGCTTTGATGGTGATTTGGTGAAGCAGGTTTTGGGTAATTTGATTTCAAATGTTGAAAAATATGCAATTGACGGCAAATTCCTCGGTGTAACTATTTCTCTAGAAAATGGTTTCTTAGTTTTAAATGTGGAAGATCGAGGTGAAGGAATTGGTGATGCAGACAAATCAAAAATATTCAGCCCATTTTATCGTTCAAATAATAAACTGAACGCGGGTGTTTCAGGAAGTGGGATTGGTTTAACAATCTCAAGAGAGCTTTGTCAACTTCATGGTGGAACCTTAACTTTTGAGAATTTAGAAAAAGGGTGTCGATTTACGGCAACTTTCAGGATGGAAAAATGAAAATTTTGATAGCGGAAGACGATCTCTATTTACGGGACGGAATAAGAGAAGCTTTAGAAAACAACGGCTTTGATGTCGTGACAGCGGGTGACGGATTGGAAGCTTTGGAGCAGGTGAAACTAGAAATGCCGGATTTAATCTGCCTTGATATTATGATGCCGAAAATGGACGGTTATGAGGTTTGTCGCGAGATTCGTAAGAAAACACAAGTTCCGATTATTTTTATCAGCGCAAAGTCAGAAGAGATTGACAAGGTTGTTGCTCTCGAACTGGGAGGCGACGATTACCTTGCGAAACCTTTTGGTGTTCGTGAACTGATTGCCAGAATCAAAGCCGTGGCGCGTCGGTGTCATGTGTCGACATCTTCCACTAGTTTTCAAGTTGATTATTTAACAGTTAATTCAGAAAAAATGTGCGGATGTTTTGACGGAAAAGAGGTTGAATTAACTTATCGAGATATTGCAATTCTTCGTCAACTTTACCAAAGTCGCGGCAATGCAGTTACTAAGAAGCTACTTTTCGAAAACTGCTGGGAACGTGACTATTTCCCTGAAAGTCGAACTCTAGATCAGCACATTTCGCAGCTTCGTAAAAAGATTGAACGTGACCCGAACTGTCCGACGTTGTTGAAGACTGTTCACGGTTTCGGGTATATGATTCCGTAATTAAAAAAAAATTGCAACTTTTTAAATCAATTTTATAGGTAAATGCTATGTTCAAACGATTAGTTCTTTTAGCTTCTTTATGTGTTTTAAGTTTTAACTGCCTGATGGCGAATAACCATACTGCCTTCTCTAAAATATGGGATGAAACCCAAAAGTTAGAAAAAGAGAATAAGTTCGAGGAGGCAGAACAGAGTTATTTTACATTGATTGAAAAGACTCAGAAGAGTAAAGACATGTATTGGGAGTTGTTGCGCTCCGGCTGAATTT
>DDLT01000282.1 GCA_002340265.1 Lentisphaeria bacterium UBA2565
CTTCTCCTCAAGCGTCAACAGAGATTTTCCTCACTTATTCTTAAAAAGAAATTCGTGTGTGATTCCTTTACAGGGAGAAAATTGAATTTCAAACCCAAACCAAAAACTATAATTTTCTTTTCAAAACAGGTGTTATAAACCCCAAAACAGGACATCTAACGTTTATAAAAGTATCAATTTTCATTTCTTATCCGACATCAAGAAGAACGAAAAACCCCAGTAGCTCCTAAAAGCTACTGGGGTTCTTATTCAGTATAATTTAGCTGGATTAACACATTTCTTTAAAACGACCTAATGCATCAACTATTACAGTTTTAGTTTTTTCTTTGCACCGTAGGCGGCTTTGCGTAAGCGAATATCGTAGGATTTACAATACTTCGCAATGATTGTTTCAACTTCGTCATCAACGACGCCTACAGTCCCTAAGGCTGCTATTGCTGACATTTTCAGACATGCTCCGCATTTGCTGTTAATACAGCTTTTTAGCATTTTCATAACTTCAGGTTGAGTTGATTTAAATCTGATGGAATGCTCTGCGGCAATATGAAATGCCGACATTCTTGCCAGCTCTCCATAGTCCGGTTTGGATGCGACTTTAAGTGCCGTTTTCAACAGTCTGAGCTTCTGCTCAGCTGTCAGCTGACTTTTGTTTAAGTTGATTGCAATCAGTGCCGAGCCGGGGATGGATGTACCTTTGTTCGAATCAATTGAACTATAGATGAAGTCAATTACCTTCAATTTTTCATCTTCAGTAAAACAGACTGTAAACCACTGCCCTAAGAATTGAATGCAGTAATCACGCCAGACAATATCATGACGAAATGCACCGCTCTTATCCTTTGCGTTAAACATTTCCATCATTTTCGAACCGTATTCTTCAACAATCGCCTCCTGCTCCAGAAGAGCCACAGCTACATCGTTCTTTACTGGGTTCAACGAATGTTCATCAAGCGGATCGCTCGTATGCTTCTTATTGAGGAAATCCCATAGATAGCTGATTTCCTCTTCACTTAGCATCTTTGAAAGTTTATGAACCTTCTTCAAACGGGGAGTCATTCCATACCGTTCTGTTAACCCGACGATTTGTTTTAAATCATCACTCGGTTTAAAAACGTCTTTCACTTCCTCCTGTGCAAATACCATTGTTGAACACAACAGTAGCGTTGAAAAGAGCTCACGCGGAGACGCTAAGAGCGCTAAGATTTTGTTTCTTATAATCATTTATTATCCTTCTTTTTACATACCACGGAGAGGTAATCAATTATCAATCAGCAGTAAACAGTTAGCAATTGCTTTGAACAACCACAGAAGTCTCTGAATAATCAGAAAACATATTAAAGCATAAATCGCTCGAATTAAACGGATATTCTAATTTACTCTATTAACAACATTCGTGATTTATAAACTTACGAGAAAGGCGAAGCCTTTTGAGCTCCACGTCTCCGTAGTTGTTAAATTAATTTTTCACTTTTCATTATTCGTTTTTCACTGGAGCTTTGGCTCTACCGTAAAGTGTCAACTCCAGATCCTTCCAGCCTTTTGGCTCTTCAACGGGAATCTTTATAGTCGATTTAATTCGACCCGCTTTGCGACTCTTATCGTAAACCACTTTTATTCTATAACTGCCATTCTCTTCTGTTATAGATGCTTTCAATTCGTGAGTTGATTGTACCTTCGGTTCTTTCAGCTTAACACTGTTTTTCCCGAAAGGTTTGATTAGAAACTCCCGAACCACGTCTTGCTCTTTGGAAACATTCCCAATGAACACCTTATCCTGCGGTAGAACCTCCACAAGTGGGTCGGCATTGCCAGAAACACGTAGCTTCTGAATCGGATTCTTCGGATCATTACTATATACAAACACGAACTTACTATACGATTTATAGATACCGTAAGCCTCGACCTCCACTTTTATGGTTGCCGATTCATTCGGCGGTAGTTCCATTTTATTAGAAGACGGTTTAAAACATCCGCAGGTTTTACGAATCGATTTAATCTTTAGAGTTTCATCTCCACTATTTTTAATAGTAAACGAAGCTATTTTGTCCTGATTCGCTGGATATTTATCAAAGTGAAAAGAGTCAGAGCCAATCACTTCCAGCTCGGGGTCAGCAAAAAGAATAAAAGTCCCAAAAAAGAATAAAACTATAAGTTCGAATTTTAGAAACATGGCTACGTCAGAATTGATATGAAATAAACGCACCAACTGACTGTCCGCTCAGCTCAACTTCAACAAGATCATTGGCAAGTTCTTCTGGAACCCAGTCATAACGATAGTTCAAACCAATCCCCCATCTCTTTGATAGGGTATAACCCAGTGAACAATCAACATAAAGTCCGGCTTTAAAATCACTAAAATGTCCTGACTCAGTCAATGACTCTCCTGAACTCAAGCTTATAGTTTGTGATATTTCACTATCTAAATATAAAAGCGATGGCCCAGCTCCCAGCGAAATGAAGAAGCTTTTTAGATCATACTTTAAAGAGCCGCCCAATGACAACGAGATCATATTAAATCTAATATCATGAACACTGGAAAATGCTTCTCCAGATTCTAAAGCATACTGTCCATTGATTATATCAATATTATCTCCGTCTTGAAGCAAAGATGAAAACTCAATTGCTGTAGTTGTTGTGGAACCTTCCGAATAGTACGAGTCATGAGAATTCAATCCCGAAAGTGCAATATCAAAAGACACACTCCAATTCACATTTCTCCAAAAAGGTTTTTCAGCCTTGAACACCAAACTATTTGAAGATTCGAACTCCTTTGACGAACCTCCCCCTTCAACAGTATTGAACAGGTAAGTGTTAGAGCTCCCGGCCAAAGATTGTTCTATGGCACTGTCAATAGATACAATAACCTGAGAACTGTTATCTATCGGAGTAATTGTTCCATCAATGAACTCTCCAATGGATGAGTTACCATAGGACTTATTTTTGAGTTCGACATTACCAAAACTTCTGTAACTTATGCCAGAACTAACCTTCCAATTATCCTCTGCAGATGCACTGAGGAAAGTCAATACCCCTGTGACAGCAATCAATTTAAATATCTTCATTTATAAATAACCTATTGTTCAAAACGAAATGTTTTCCAGTCACTAAGTAAACCTAGAGTCTTGATTCGTATGGAAAAAACTATTTTACAACCGCCTAGATTGATATCGAAAACATCTGATACACTAAGAGTTGAATCATTCACAGCTGCAAAACCAGTCGCAGTTTCAAGAATCTCCCCTGAAAAAGAAAGAGAAGCTGCCGACCACTCTAGTGTGCTTCCTGATGGAAGTGAGTCATATTTAATTCCATCCAAACTAAAATTGTTATTACTAAATTCACACGTAATCAAATCTAATCCGGAATCAATTTCTAAATAAATTCTACTCGTATAATCTGATAGGGTGAAGTTATAATTTTTCTGCTTACCACCCAGCTCTCCGTTAACAGGGATAATCTGCATTGAGTATTCATGCCCGACTGATATTGAATTTGAAAGCGTTCCGACAACGTTCCGTTCTAACTTATTGTAACTAAAATAACTCCATTCAAGCAGCTCCTTATTATCTGTTTTGTCCCAAATATAAACTTTCAAACCGTCACAATAATCACAAAGAAAGCAGTCAATCACAAACTTACCTCCTTCCTGAAAAGCAACCTTAGTCAGCCAATATTGCTTTACATAAAAGTTAGAATCTTTTACAAATCCCCAGTACCCCTCCCCTAGCTTAAGCTTAGAGCTTTCAGCTTCTGATATAGATGAATAGTTGTGTCCCTGCCAGTAAAAAGGTTCGCTATAAAGCCAACTGTATTCGCTCACATCTTTTTCCGCTTTTGTCCCTTCATTATGAACCGGACCGAAAAGATTCCATCCAGAAGAGATATTAATTGTCGCATGTGTCGATTTAGAACCAGACATCACGATATTCTTCGGTTCGCTTTCAGGGTAAAATAGCCAGTAACCGCAACCCGGTATCAAATCTGCCTCAGCAGGAACATTTTCATACCTTCCGTCATAGAATTTAAAGAGTTGACAATCAATATCGTTCCCTGCAGGTGACCAGTCAAGAAATGGACAACTAACCATATTCCATCCCGGGTTTAAAGTAATTGAGCAGGACGTAACACCTTCGTTAGCCAAATCTATCATTTTCTGAATAACGGTAACATCATGCTGAAATGTTCCTGAGCTATTTGATAGAATTTCCTGATAGAAAACAAGATTCTCATCAAAAACATTAGTTATTCCCAACGATTCTAGAATTGTTTTAAGCTCTTCAAGCGAGCCTGATTCAGCAAACAATACTGAATCAGGGATTATTTTTTGAAAAAATAAATGTGGAGACCCCATCGAACTATAGACCCAAGGTTCTAGCTCAGTATTGCCAAACTTCCAACCTGCATTCATGAAAACAGTAATATCGGCCATTTCTAACTCACTAAGCCCGCGAATTCCTTGTACCTCCCCTTTTACAACTGCATTATCTAAAGCAATGCTTGAGTTATAAAAACAATTGCTTACAACACCACTACCATTTCTATTCCCGATAAAACCTCCAAAGAAGCTATCCTTATTTTGAGAAAAGTCATTTAGGTTGATATTAGAATAGCTATTTATTAATACATCATATGGCTGTGCATAACTATCTATTCCCCCGATAAACCCTCCGAAACAATATTTTCCCAAACCATAAAGAGAGACATCTACATTTGAATAGCAATTTTCACTTTTCCATTTTCCACTAGAATCATGACCTGCAAAACCTCCAATAGATATATCGGAATCACTTTCTGCATCAACAGTTATAGTCCCGTTAGCGTAACAGTTGACAGCTTCCCCATCTTTCCAACCAACAACTCCACCTACGTATGTATAAGTTGCTGATTGAACCTCAATGTAACCCTCAAAAAAAGAGTTATAAATATTCACTGCACATCCAGATAGCCCGCCTGTAGTCCCCGTTGACTTCAGGTCACCTTTAAAGTAACAGTTTGACACAGTACCGTCAATGCACCCTGCAAGTCCACCACAAGTAGAGTCAAGTGTGTGGCTTGCATCTATAGAGCCTGTCGCATAAGAGTCAGATACACTGAAAGGTGCATGTGAATACCACTGTGCTCCAAACCCAATTAAGCCCCCAACGATAACATCTCCACCGTCTAAGTAAATATCACAAGACGAATTGGACTCAAATACCTCACTGTACTTATAAGATCCGATAAGACCACCTGCCGCTACAGAATCATCCCCGGTACTTCGAATGGTAATATTCCCATCAGATGAATTACCTTCGAAAGCGTAACCATATGCTTCTCCTACTAAACCACCAACGCTATAAGCTTCTGCTTCATTGTCAACAGTAATATCAACTTCAGCCCGAGAAAGGGAAATATCACCGTTGCAGAACCCAGCAACCCCTCCTACTGCACCATCGTGAACCTTACCAGATTTAATGCTTCCTTTATAATTACAGTTTTTAACAGAACTGCCCCTATCTCCATAGATATAACCAACAATTCCACCAACAGCATAACCATTTAAAGCTGTAATCGAAATAGACGAACGACAATCTTCAATAGAATGGATTTGGTTATTATTATTAATAAACCCCGCAATTCCACCAGACTCAGACTTATTTCCTTCAAGCTCAATTTCACCTTGCGTTTTACAAGAATATATTTGTGGGTTGCCAGAACCTACAATACCACCAACAGTCTCCCCCAATGTTGAAGAAAAGATATCTATATTTGCCTCACAATCTATAAGATTGGCATAAGCTCTGCCAGAAATACCACCTATTGTAGTATAAAAATCGCCTGCGGCATTGATACTACCCGAAAACACACATTCTTTCAGCACTCCCCCCGCACTACCAACAACTCCTCCAATACAAGAATCTTCAGCATCTAACACTGATATATCAACCTCAACATGACATTTATCCAAAGTTGACGAAGACGAAGAATTACCAATCAGTCCACCAATAATGATATGCTTACCATAGCTATATATATTAAGGCTACTATTGCAACTTATTATTTTACTTGCACTCGCAGTCCCCGCCAAAGCTCCAATTTTACAGAAGTAGTTAGTGCTACGTCCAACTTGAATACTACCAGTAAGACCTAGTTCAAGTTCCAAATTTTTAACAGTTGCTAATACTAATGTCCCAAAAAGGCCTAAGCTTGTCCTTACTCCAGAACGATTATAGTTTAGACAAAAATTTCTTATTTTATATCCATTTCCATCCAATGTACCCGAAAAAGAGTGTCCTCTATGGCTTTTATATGATGCATATGCAATTACAGGCTTTTGAAACACTTCCTCTCCAAAATCAATATCACGGATTAATTTATAATCTGCGTTAAGATCACAGTTTATAGATTTTAATTGCGTCACCGTTGAAATCAAATATGGATGTTCTACACTCCCATCCCCACCATCAGCTTGAACGAGCCTTCTCAAAACAGGCCGTATACAGCCGTTTATTGAACCCATTTTCCATACTGAATCCATAAACCAGTCTTTATCTGAAAAATTTAAAATATTAGTAAAAGACTCCGTTAACAAAGGCTCAATACCTTTTTGCAAGAATGAATTTTTCTGATATAGACTAGAGTCATAAAAACAGTTGACAAAGGTAGTACCTTCACCGCAAGTTAATGGATGAGTGATGCCACTTCCACCTCCTTCTATGATTCCTATTTCTGTAGCACTATAACATTCATGAATGACAAAGGGCTGCGTCTTGTAACTAGGGTCAATAATCCCCTGTCCAACTAGCCCACCAACGGAGTGACTAAGTGCTCCATTTACCTCAAGCAGTCCATTTGTATAGCACGAGGAAATTTCCTCATTGGAGCTAACTCCTGCCAACCCTCCGACAAACACATTCTTACTTTTACCTTCATCAGTTACACAAACCTCACCCAAAAATGAATTAAAAGAGATGCTAGATAAATTCTCCCCTATAAGGCCACCTACATTTAAGCTCTCCACTCCTGTATTACTAAGGTTAATTGATTCAGAAATGACATTAACTATCCCTTCAACATTACAATTATGAATACATCCATGGTTAGACCCAGTTAATATACCAACAGAAAAAACTTCTGAGAATTCTTTGTCATCATAAATTCCATTAACTACAGCGTTTTCGATTGACAAATCTTTAACAACAGTCCCCTCTGTGGTCTTAGCAAACAAACCTAAGAATCGATTATAACGGTTTTGGTAAGAAAACTTGGAGCTACGTCCATTAATTACCAAATTCTTGATTTTATAACCACCTCCGTCAAAAAAACCATGGAATCTGGTCTTACCGATAACACAGCTGGTATACCCCAACAATTCTGAACCCAACTTACTCGAAATCCGTTCAGGTTTTATGACAATGTCATTTATAAGCTTGTAATAGTCATAATTACCTGATCCGTCTCCAATAGCTTCTAAATCCGCTTGAGTTCTAATTAGGTATGGGTCATTTTTTGTTCCTTTACCCTCAAAAGAAAATCCAAGCAAGCTTATAAATATAGAAATAATTCCAATAGTAAGTTTAATATTCATCGTTCATTCTTTTTTTTGAATAATATTCATAGTCGCATCTCTCGACTAGGTGCCCTCTTATTTTAATCAAAACATTTATAGTGTAAATAATAGGTAATGTCCCAAGTT
>DDLT01000335.1 GCA_002340265.1 Lentisphaeria bacterium UBA2565
ACTTCGCGCGCTTCGTTATTGGTCATTTTTTATCAGGTAGAATGCCGGGCGCTTATTCAGAGGACCGCTGGAGAATTATCTGGTACAAATTTCTATTGATGTGGAGTGACAAGGAAATTGCTTTTCAATTCTTTGTATGCCCAAGAACTGTGCAGCGTATCTGCCAAAATTTGTATTGACAAGAAATGTTGTAGCAGAAAGAGCTGGTCGACCTGTCGGTACGACAACACTTCACAGTCATGAGGAATACATGATAACAGCTCGCATCAACAATACAGGAACAAACTGACTCCGAGTTTGAAGTTTCCACACTGTGTAGAGCACTTCACAGACTTGGGTTCACTAACAAGAAGGTCAGTATAAAAATTACTGATACTGTTGATCTTTTTTCTCTCTCCAAGACGTACTATTGCTAAATTATTCCCCTTATGAACTCATTTTTATTGATGAGACAGGAATTGTAAGTGTTGCTTTTTTGATAATTTCTCAGAGCATAGAGTCTGTCAATTGTTTGTTAGAAAGACTTGTTTTGAATAAAACGTTCTTTCCACTCATTCATCATTATTTTCTGATATGATCTTTCTCCACGACAGAACCTCATCGAGACAATACGGTTATCCACCGAAAGGGCAGCGGGCTGAGGTGATAAGGACAAGGACAAATAGCCAACGTATTACAGTAATATCTGCTATTGCTCACGATGGATACCTTGGCATCCGAATACTTAATCCAGGCCAGCAATTCACTCGGATTGTTTCTGCTGACTTTCTAACGATAATCGTGTGTTAGATAAAGGACCTCACTCCACTCCACTCCACTCCACTCCACTCCGCTCCCCTTCTACTTTTTTAGACGAAAGTTTTGAAAGCCAAATGTAAAATTTGAAAAAGAAAACAGACATAAACCCACTTAATAAAAATTCAATTGTTTATTTTCATAAGCCCGCTTATTTGCAGAATAATGTTCAGTGATGAGTACTATCCATCCGAGTATTTTCGGTAGACTGTTTTATAAGAGAAACTGAATCCTCACCCTTACTAAACGTTCCTTCCTAAACCTAGATATATCTGCGGCTCTAAAGGGTGTTTTTGAACAAACAGTTACAGTGAAGTAAAACTCCCCAGCCAGTTCGCCTTTCCAAATAGTCTCGAGACAGGCGATTTCACTAGTTTTCTTAGGCAGCAAGATGAGAAGAGAGATGATGGATGTCATCATGGATCCCGAAAGAGATACAAAATGTCAGAGCCAACAGATATTCAAGGAAATTACTTGCAGAAAATTTCTCACAAAGCGAAATAGAAGCTTGCTTTGAAGCGCTGAAAAAGGTAAACGGATACCTGTTTAAGATCCATAGCAGCTTAGCGGACGGATCACTAGGACAGGTGTTAGAGCAAACACTGCAAGAAAGATGTGGGTTCCAGAAACATCTGTTTTTGTTTTCCTCTTTACACATTAGAGATACTGACACGTTTAAGCTGATACTGTTTTTCCTGGGTAATGGTTGATCACAGCACTTGATAACAGAATGGATTCTTACATCTCAACACTGGACCACACTACAAAAAGGAATCAAGAGAGCAAGACAAATAAACTTTATTTATAGCAACTTGGACTCTAAAGCTAGTATTTAGTTCTATTATGATATCCATCACGCCACTTGGCTATTTTTGAATGGGGAATTCAGAAATACCAACGATCTGTAAATTTTGAATCATGTAGATCCTATCTTTTAGGGAACCAAAAAAGTTATTTCATTTTTTCTTTTGACAGAAAATATAATTTTAAATGTGTGATTATCAAAACAATAACAAGAGGGTATTCAGTTTTTTCAAAAATTGTGTATAATTTTAATGCAATGTTTCATTACATTAAACCATTTTTAACTTATATTTTTTGTGTCTCTTACTATAATTTTTAAGTCTAACATGGGTACCCTTTAGGTTAAATTGGGTTTAAACAAATACATCAACATTTCTACAGTGAAGTAAAACTCCCCAGCCAGTTCGCCTTTCCGAATAGTCTTGTGATAGGCTGTCACTAGTTTTCTTCGGCAGCAAGACGAGAAGAGATTCAGAGAGACTTCACGCCGGATCCCGAAGTAGACAGTTTTCTTGGCAAATGGGTGAGTGACCTATGCCATTTTCGGTGCAAATAGAACAGGGCATCAAAGTTCTTGCAATATTTTCATGAGAGAGATTTACCACGGGTACATTAAACCATTTTTAAGTTATATTTTTGTGTCTCTTATTATAAATTTTAATTCTTAGACTGTAATCCTACTATGAACTATCATTGGAGAGAAGTACAAATACTTGTAGTCACTAACCGCTACGGAAATGGTGGTAAGCTCCAACTGTATGGACCACTTGGTCAGACACAGATCTTACCTTATTTTGCCTTACCTTGAGTGTCAATTTCGTCTGTAGAATATGCAATAACAAGACTACAAATAGAAAATAAAGAAATCAAGGTCATGCTGCAAGAAGGAGAAGAACTTCATGCCCTGACAGAGCGCCTTGAAAAGGCCGATAAGGAAAGAGAAAGGTAACACAAATGCTGAAAACATACTAATCATATCCCCCTACTTGGAGGAACAAAATGCAAAAAACAACACTATTTCGAGGAAATCCTTCAAGATTTCTCACCAAGAGAAATTAGAGTTTGTCACCACATACTCGCAACTGTAAACAGACACCTTGTAGATGGTTTGCTGGCGGCAGAAACATTTTAATGAAATTTTGCAAGAAAAAGGTAGGTTCTAGAAACATTTGTTGTTTTCTACATTACACTTCGCTGTCAGAACAGGCTAGTGGGTCAATGTGGAAGAGACGAGGTAGAAAGGAGTTTTTTAAAGTTGTTTGATGTTTAATTTAACTATAAAACATTGCGATAAGACGAAAGTTAAAACCATCACTGTTAAAAACTCTAAAAACTGTAGAAACTCTAAAAAGCAACGATGTTTCGACGTTTACTCAACGTCATTATCGACAATATTACTGCGCTTGATGATGCAAGTGATGGCACCTCTAATATTGTGGTACCACTACCATTTAAAGATCAACAATCAGCCAACTCAGTAAAAAGAGAAATGCAAAATCTGAGCGCAAATATTGGAGTACAAATAAAGCCTGTCTTTCAGTCAAAAAAGATCAGTGAAGTCCTTGCCCCGAAAGAGAAGAAGCCGC
>DDLT01000028.1 GCA_002340265.1 Lentisphaeria bacterium UBA2565
TGAATTTCGTCATAACATCGTCAAAGTAGCTGTGGATCCGCAGACTACTTTGATAATGATAAGTTAATAAAGATGGTGAGTTTTACTTTACTTTTTTTACTTTGACAATGTTATGACGAAATTCATTGTCAATAACAGGGCAGACACATGAAAAACTGATGTCAGTTTGTTTTTTATGACAACAATGTTCGCTCTCGCTCGCTGACGCATCACATGAAGTATAAAATCATGTGTCTGTCTGCTTATTGACAATGAAAATTATCCAATGAGCGCAAGAGAATTTCTGTAGTTATCGTAAAAAATTAAGTTGCAATTGATTGCAGGAGATCAGGGGATTGAGAGCGGCTGCCAACACATTATAACTATTTTTCTTTTTAATTCTTTGCGTACCACCCTAAACAAGACCCTGATGACTGTACATGGTGTAGCTCCCAAAGAGAGGCCTAGCGTCCAAAGTTTACCGCCCTAGCAAAGGCCATGAACATCTCTGTACCTTTCTTATGGAAGTCTCACCTGAGCCTCAGCTCTAGAATTAGGCATTCCATGTCCCATGGAAGTAAGCACATTTATAGCAGTGCATTTGGGGCATTTTGCAAAATCTCTGGGATCTTGATTAAAGATATGAAACAAACAGTGGTGATAAACATTTTAAAAACATGCATTTTATGAACTTGACATTTATATGATAATGTCCCTGGGATCTGTTGAAGACTTACTTTCCTTCTTCTCCCCTTTTGTAGAACGTAAAAGGTTAATTTTGACTCGTGTCATCTGCACAGTTCATGCTGCGTTTGTTATCATGGTGAAAACAGCGTGCTTGGTTGAGGTTTACTTGGATGACACATCTATGATCCTATCTTCACCGACAAGCCAGAAAATCATTAAATGGCTTTCTATTAAATAAAAATTCCGCAGAATTTTGAAATCTATTATATAAGTGTTCAACAACTGTTTCAAAACACTAGCATCACACCCCATACAACACATGTACGTGCTTCACATTTGTGGTTGGTGTGTTTTTGGGTTTAATCAATTACCATGCTGGTACAAAAAAAAGGAATGTGAATAATAGGATAGACTTGAGCTTTCTACCAGTTCAGACTTTGTTATTCGATATCAGTTAGGGGTAGTAGAAGTGTCACTTGTCATGACAAACGAAACGGCTGCATCAAGGCTCAAAGGTTAGGATCAGTAAACAACCAGTTTATACCTGGGATATGCTATACTCGTTAGGATACAAGGAAAAAGAGCAATAGAATGGCAGCAACTCTATAAACACAGCTCTTCAATGAGCACCTTAAATAATATTCAAGTAATCAAGCTGACGAACTCTTCTGTTGCTTTTATAAACTGAATATCTTATGTTTCCTTTGTTTCTCACCTTTCGTTGTCCTGGTTGTATACTTTAATTTTGATTAACCATCCTTTTTCCTCTCCCACCCTTATGCAACATATCACAGTTGTTATAATAAAATTGCTCTCAGGGTAAAAAGTTTCACCCTGTAAGTAGCCCAGAGTACCATTTCTTGCAACTAACTTTCTAACCTTGACACTTGAGGGCATGACACTCCTTGAGCTTGCAATCTGGCAAAAGTGCTTCACCTTTTGTTTTGCAATCCGCAAACAAAGGTGAAGAGGCCAGAAAAGCAGAAGTTGCGGTGGCCTAACAGGGAAAGATAATGAGAAAATAAAATAAGTAGGCAGTCTAGAGTTTCACTTAAACGCTGTCCTGGCAATGAATAACAGTTGACGCAGTTGATAATTTCTGCCATGAAAAGAAAAATGTCCAAAAGGGTCTTCATTCTCTGCCTTTACATCCTTCAGATTTCGTCATTCGATGCAGTCCAGTTACATGTAGATAAAAGAGCAGCGATTTATGTCAAGAAGCTTGTCGACAAATTCAAGGAAAATCCTGTTAGTAGAAGCTTTGACAACATCATCCTTCCCCCACGCATTGGAGAGAGTGTTGAAGATTTTTTGTTGCCCAAGATTTTCATGTGGTGCCCCATATATCATTATGGAGTAGAGGTAATGTGCCCAGAACATGGATATGCCTTGAGGGCTGGAAGTTTTAATGAGGAAGTAGAAAAGAAAAGTCCGAGAAATCCACGAATTGCATATGATATAGGACAAAATGTGCTAATAATACAGAGACATTATATTTGCTGTCACAAGGGAATGTCGCATAGATACTTGTCGGCTTCTGGTGCAATAATGGAGAGTATTCCTCACTTGTATGGTATCGATTGTTTCCCTCTGGTTATGTTTCACAGATCAGCCTGCACAGGGGATGCGATAATACTTTTGTTAAGCAGTTCCAAAATATTTTTATAGTGTTAAATGACTGTCGAGAAATGATTAGATTGCAGCTTACAAGGACTACAGCTTTTGAAGAGATCAGAGATGTTATTGGAGAGCCAGGTTTAAAACTTGTTATTGTGGACGATTGCTGTAAAGTGAGGGCACTTTACCAGTCAGTGTTCCCTGGAGTAAAAGTAAAACTAGACCTGTTCCACGGCGTTCAAAGAGTTATGAGAACTATTCCAAAAGGAACCGAATTCTCCACAAGGTTTTCTAAAGAATTTGGACAGATATTCTGTGCTAATGGTGATTTTGGAGATCGACGCACATCACCCACACCTCGACCAAACATTCTTAATGAGAATCTAAATAATTTTCTGAAAGGTTGGAAAGATATTTTAGAGGGAAATAACCTAGGTAACACTCTAATAGAGATTGAAAATGTACGCAAGCATATTGATAATGGATGTAACGGGACAGAACGCAGTGAAAGCCTGCATCATACTCTTAATAACTCACTGGTTGCTGGTGTTACAATGATTGGTCCTGAATAAATAGTGGCGCTTCTAAGCCTTCTGTTTTATGGAGTAAACAGCAAAAGAAAAGGGATTCAACACAAAGGAAACTCGAGAGTAATTCCATTTGTTCGAATGTTGAATTCCAATGAAGAAGTTCAACAAGCACAGAAGAAGCATGTTCCTCATTTTAAGTCTGAATGCATGGAAAAAATGACACTGAGCAGTGTACGGAAATCACAAGGCACAGGCAATGAAGATAAGGGTGACAAAACTTCAGATGACATTGTCATTTTAGAAAACATTGGGGATATGTGTAACAAGACAGTATCGGCATTGCTTTTAAGGCAAACTAGGATGATGCATAACATTTTAGACTCTATTAATGCTAATTGTAACAACAGGTGTGTTGATGTATATGAACTACCAGTTATGCAAGTCAGCAGTATGAAGTAAGTCTTAGTTGCCAATGACATCATTTCAAATATGGCCGCATTGGATACGAATTTGCCTCCAAGAAATCTATTGTCATTTAATCGAACAATAAATCCCATTGCCGGCGACGGAGACTGTGCTTTCAGAAGGATACAAGGAAAAACTAAAGAGTAGATAGAGCATGAAGAGTTACTTATGCAATATTTACATAGTCTCCAGGTGATCTGTGACGTCATTGCGGAAGCCGGGGGAAAGAAATTTTAATGCCGTATCCCATAAACCAACGCACGCACCAATTCAATCTGTTTTCGAATCATGGCGGCTGTTTGGCTACCATGCGGGAAGGTTTG
>DDLT01000174.1 GCA_002340265.1 Lentisphaeria bacterium UBA2565
AACCACGGAGACACGGGGATTTAAAAAGCTACGATTTTTTCATTGTTTTCTTTTGGCTTCGCTGATTTCAAACTGTTTTGATTTTTTTACTTCGAGGAATGCGGAGCATTTGGAGAAATCCCCGTGCTCCCCGTGGTAACAGTTACTTTTTAGTGGACAGAAGAATACCGTCGCGGATTGGAATTAGGGTGGAGTTCCATTTGTTTGAGTTCTGCATCAGTTTGGCGAAGTCGCGAACCCCGTCTGTTGTCGGGTCAATACGTTTCGGGTCGAAGATTCGGCCGCGTAACAACATGTTGTCGACAATTAGAATGCCGCCTTTCTTTATCTTTGCTTCGATTAAAGGCAATGCTTCAGGGTAATATTTTTTGTCGACATCCATAAAAATGATGTCGAATGAATCATCGGTTTGGCGCAACGCTTCCAGTGCCTCAGAACAGTGAAATTTGACGAACTGATCAAGTTTCATATTTGTGAGATGAGATTTCGCACGATTTGACAACTCTTCATCCCAAACTGTATGATGAACAATTTCACCACCATTTTCTTCCAGTGCTTTAGCAAACCAGGCTGTGGAATAGCCGTAGCCTGACCCCAATTCGAAGATTTTTTTAGCGTTGGACATTTTGGCAATCTGATAGCAGAATTCTCCTGCTACTGGTCCGATTATCGGAAAACGTTCTTCGACTGCGATGCCTTCCATCAATTCTATTTCTGAATGAAAGCGGTTGACGAATTCTATTGCGTGTTCTTGAACTTCTGCGTAATCGACGGGTTTGCGAGCCATTTGTAATCCTTTGTTTTAGTTGTTCTCAAAGTAACAAATGGCTCTGGTAATTCAATCGTTATTGTTTTATAAATCGTCAAACAACTCTTCCTCTCCACCGAATACCTGATTTTGAAGCTCGATAGTTCGCACTTCTCGCTGGCTCGGCTCCTTAATATGCTTTGGCTTCTCCAGAAGACCTTTTGCTTTCAGTTTTTTCCAGATTGGAATGACATCATGTAGTTTTACTGACTTAAGATGTCCTTCGTCGACTGTTTTGTTACGGCTTGCTCCTACGTGGCTCATTGGAATACCATCCAGCAGAACTGGATTTTTCATGCAGTGTTTGGCAATCTCTTTTGGACGGTTTTTAAGCCAGTTGATTACTTCCATGCTGTAAATTCCATCTGACCACATGCAGTCTTCGGGAATCAGTTGGCGTTCAATTCCTGCACCCTCACAGCTCCATTCCAAACGAGATTCAGATGGACCATGCTGCTGATTGAAGGCATATTTGATATCATAGGATTCTCCGGCAATCATTTTTACCTGAACTCGGTCAACACGGGTCGGGTGGACGTACCACTGTTCTACAACTACATCTCCATTAATCCATAACCTTGCGCCATCATCACTACTTAGGTAAATCGTGTAGATTCCGCCTTCTTTTGGAACGAGGCGACCTGTCCAAATTACCGAGTAGCAACTACCAGGGATTTTATCAGGCCATGGACTTTTAGCACTTTTAGTTTTGTTAAGGGTTTTATCAATTCGGGTGTGGGCAGGTCCGGAAAAGTCAAAGCGTGAGAAATAGGTTCCCATAAGTCCATTTTTTGCTGCACGGGAACCGAATTTATTCACCATGATATTTTTAAAGTCAGAATTTACTGAGTTTATTTTTACATCAAGGTTGCCAGCAATTGCTAAGTCACTTTCAACAGGAACCATATCGAATGCTTCATCAAATTCTACCGGAGCGGATAAATCCACTTCAGGGGTTTCAACTTCTGGCACTTCAATGTCAGTCTCTGCAAAGTCTTCGGTATCTTCTTGTTCAATCAGCTCCTCAATATCGATTTCTTCATCCAAATTAACATCTTCAAACTTTTCTAACATAATGTCGATGTCATCAGTTTTTTCTTCGATATATTTCGGCACCATATAGATTGCCAGAGCTGCAAAAAGAACCACATGAACGACGAGCGAAACGGACGCTCCTGTTACTTTTCCTTTAAATGTTGGCTCAAATTTTTGTTCTATTTTTGTATTCATCTTCCTCTCCTGTTCTTGTTTATCTGTTTGATAATAAGACGGAGAAATGAAAAGGTTATTAAAGGATTAAAATAAAAAAAGCGCGGTGAATTTCTCCACCACGCTTTTGAAAGTAAATCCACCGCTATGAGGTGGATGAAAGGTCATGCTTACTTGTCTTCTTCCTCTTCTTCAGGAAGATCAAGTTGAATGTGAAGCTCTTTAAGTTGAGATTCGTTCACCGTATTCGGCGCATTCATCATTAGATCCATTGCCTGACCGTTGAATGGGAACGCAATCACTTCGCGAATGTTTTCCTGCTTAGTTAGAAGCATGATGATTCGGTCAAGACCCGGTGCAATACCGCCGTGTGGAGGTGCGCCGTGTTTGAACGCTTTGATCATTCCGCTGAACTTCTCGTCAACTACAGATTTATCGTAACCCGCAATCTGGAAAGCTTTGTACATAATTTCTGGACGGTGGTTACGGATTGCACCACTCGAAAGCTCGATACCGTTACAAACAAGGTCATATTGGTACGCTAGAATCTCAAGCGGATCTTGAGTTTTCAGTGCTTCCATTTCGCCCTGCGGCATTGAGAATGGGTTGTGAGAGAATTCGATTTTGTTTTCTACTTCGTCAAACTCGAACATTGGGTAATCTACAATCCAGCAGAATTTGTATGCGTCTTTATCAATTAGATCCAAACGTTTACCAAGTTCTGGAATTACGTGAGAACCGATATCAAGTGCTTTGGCTTCTTTGTCAGCGATGAAGAACATTACATCGCCTTCACCAACGTTTCCAAGCTCTTCAAGCTGCTTGATGCGCGCTTCGTCAAGGTAGTTAGCAATAGGGCTTTTTGCTTCGCCGTTTTGCCATACAATGTAACCAAGACCTTTTGAACCCACGCTTTGCGCGAAAGTGATCATTTGTTCGTAGAAGCTTTTTGGCTGACCAGCTGCACCTTTTACGGCGATTGCTTTTACAGCACCTTTTTTCTTCTTAACGACACCCGCAAATGCTTTAAAGTCTGACCCAGCAAACACTTCGCTTACATCGATCATTGTCAATGGGTTACGTAGGTCAGGTTTGTCACAACCATATTTAGCCATAGACTCTTTGTAAGGAATGCGAACAAATGTGTCGGCAATTTCTGCTTCAGTAAATTTCTTGAAGATAGATGAAATTAGGTTTTCGATAACCGCGAAGACATCTTCTTGAGTCGCGAAAGACATTTCCATATCGATCTGGTAGAACTCACCAGGAGAACGGTCTGCACGCGCATCTTCATCACGGAAACATGGAGCAATCTGGAAATATTTGTCGAAACCTGCAACCATCAATAGCTGTTTAAACTGCTGTGGTGCCTGTGGAAGGGCGTAGAATTTACCAGGGTGAAGACGACTTGGAACTAGGAAGTCACGAGCACCTTCTGGTGATGAACAAGTTAGGATTGGAGTCTGAAACTCGTTGAAACCCTGACCTGAAAGAATGTTGCGAACTTCGGAGATTACCTGAGAACGTAGCATGATGCGGTCGTGAATGTGTTTACGACGAAGATCAAGGAAACGGTACTCCAGACGCATTGATTCCGGACACTCTTCTTCGCGGGCAATCTGGAAAGGAATCACTTCGCTGTCGCAAAGTACTTCCATGTTTGTCGCGTGAATTTCGATTTCGCCGGAAGCGATTTTAGTGTTGACAGTCTCTTCGGCACGTTTTACCACTTCACCGGTAAAAGAAAGAACTGACTCTTTGCGCCAGTGTTCAGCGGTTTTGTAGAAATCCATATCAGGGTTGATTACCACCTGGCTAATTCCGTAGTGGTCGCGAAGGTCAATAAAAACCACGCCGCCATGGTCACGGATCTGGTTAACCCAACCTGAGATGCGAACAGTTTCGCCGACGTTATCAATGTTTAAATCGTTACAGTAGTGTGTTCTGTACTTGTGCATTTTAGGAAAATCCTGAGTTTTTAAGTTATATAGTAATTTGAATAAAATTCTGAAAGATAAACTGCCTTAAGCAGTTACCACGCATTGTGGATTTTGAGAAAGTGGAGGAGATACGTATAAGTATCAATTTCGGAACAAATTATTAACGGAGACGAAATTGCACGGCGCGGCCGCATTGGAATTGCCGCAGGAAAGAAAATTGTGAAGTGCAAAAGACATGAAAAAATCCGCTAAAAATTTAAATATTTCGTAAACGGCTTTAGTCTAAAGCATTAACAGATATTATCAACTCGTTTTTAACCATTTAGATTGTGAACAATTGTTGAACGATTGCCGAACAGTAGTGGAACGATGGTTAAACAGTTGTTGAGCTATAGTTAAACAGTGGCGGAACAATAGCGGAACAGTGGTAGAACGATAGTCAAACAGTGGTGGAACTGTTGCAAAACGATAGTTGAGCAGTTGTAAAATCGTTAGAACTGTAGAGACGCAAGGCTTACGTCTGTTGAAGAATGGTGGAAAAGTCGGCGAACGATAGTGGATTTACTTGCCGAGCAGGAGCTCGGCGTTCCCAGAAAACAACCGTTTAACAATTGTTCTGCTACAGTTCAACTACTGTTCTGCCATCGTTCCTTTACCATGATTGGCGGTCGAAGGTTCGGTATTGAATGGCTTCGGAGATGTGTTGGGGTTGAATGTCTTGATAGTTTTCTAAATCGGCGATGGTTCGAGCGATTCGGAGAATCCGGTCATAAGCTCTGGCACTGAGTTTTATGTTGTAGATGGCGGTTTTGAGTAATGTCATTGATTCGGTGGAGAGTTTGCAGTGTTGATCCATCTGTTGTGAACTCATTTGTGAATTGTAGGAAATCGGTGAGCCAGCAAAACGTTGTTGTTGAATTTGTCTGGCTTTTTTGACGCGTTCGTAAATCTGTTCGGAGCTTTCACCTGTCCGTTTGTTCATTAACTCTTTGTCATTCAGTTCCTGAACATGAACATGCAGGTCGATTCGGTCTAAAAGTGGTCCGGATATTCGGTTGCGGTAGGCTTGAACCTGCATTGAAGAGCAGCGGCATTCGTTGCGGGTCGATCCGTAGTAACCACAAGGACATGGATTCATGGCGGCGATTAGCATGAATCTGGCAGGATAGTTGCAGGTGCCGTTGGCGCGGGTGATGGTGACGTCTCCGTTTTCTAATGGTTGACGCATGACTTCGAGTGCGGTTCTTTTAAATTCGGGCAGTTCGTCTAAAAAGAGTACGCCGTTGTGGGCGAATGTGACTTCTCCGGGACGGATTTTTGCGCCGCCTCCGAGAAGTCCGACATCGCTGATGGTGTGATGCGGATTACGAAACGGCCGGGTGGTGACGAACGGTTTTTCGGGTGAAAGCAATCCGCCGATGCTGTGAATTCTTGTAGTTTCCAATGCTTCTTCGAATGAGAGCGGAGGAAGAATTGAAGGCATTCGTTTTGATAACATCGATTTCCCACAGCCTGGGGCACCGCTTAGCAGGATATTAAATAGTATTTAACCCTCCTTTGTTTGATTTGGATTTCTTCCATTGTTTTTGGAGTTTATTGATGGAAGCGATTGTGAAACTGTATGCCTTATCTTGCTCCAGTATATGCCCGTCAGCGATTGAGTTCGGTGGCGCCAAGTCTATAACTCTACCAGTTTTGAAATGAACTCGAACAAATCTACCATGCCTACTCATACGCCTTTTAATCACCCACCTTATAAACTGAAAATCACTTTCGTTCAAAGAACTACCTTTTACTTGTGTTATGACTTCTATAAGATATGGTTCTATATCTTCTACTGAATTACGATAAACTACTTCTGCCTTATCAGAAGGGCTTAAAGCTCCTGCCGTTTTATATTTTCCTTTATTGAAGAGGGTATGAGGTCGCTTTGAGGCATCTAATCTTAACTTCATCGCTTTTTCATTGCTATATTCCTCTAAAAAACCATGAGAGTAAACATCAATCCTTTCAATAAACTCTTGTAAATGCGCTCTTGTGGCCTCTCTCACCTCTACTGAGTGAAGTTGCTTCATTAGAAATTGTAAATTATTTTTCCATGAAGTAAAGCTAAGGTTATCAATTGACAGTTCCTGTAATTTACCATCTACTTTGTGCTTATCCTTCGCTTTTTCCTTCAACTTTTGCTCTAAGTCCACAATACGGGTTTCATATTTCTTTCGTCGTTCACGGTTTTGTGTCGTTTCAATCTGGTCTTCAAGGTTGTTAATGCGCTTTTCAATGTCACTCATTTCTTCCACTATACCTGTAAGTTTAGTTCGTAAAAAATGAGTCTCTTCGTCTTTGTCGCTTAACTTTGCTAGTACAGCATCTGGGCGAAGTTGGCAACTGTTTTCTAAAATCGTATGTTCTAGTTCATCATAGCGGAAAGAACGGCGTTTACATTTAATTTTTCTGGCTGCTAAGTCACAGACAAGGTAACTGCCACCTTTGGGGCCACTCCCTTTGTTTACATATCTCATAGGCCCACCGCAATATGCACACTTTACTAAGTGAGTAAACAAATTACTAACCTTGCCGTTACGACCTCCTTTTCCACGATTCTTCTTCAGCTTTTCTTGTACAGAATAAAATACCTCAGGAGTGATCGCAATGGGATAGTAATTTAAAATCGGCTCTCCATCTGGCTCTCTTTTACGCCTTCCGTTTTCACCTTCTATATGTCTATGTGGTTGATACTCTCCTAACAACTCTCGACTTTTTAATAGTTTGTGAACATATGATATACGCCAACCAGTTGTTTTTTGGTTTCTCCTAGGTGGCGGAGACCAGAGTTTCCTTTCATTTAGTATTCCGACAATACGCCCAACCCCAAAATCTTTTAATTTTAATTCAAAGATTAGGGAAATTGCTTCTAATGCCTCTGGAATAATTTTAGGAGTATTGTTGTTCTCTAGAGACAACCATGAAGGTACTCTTCTTGTTATAAGCTTCCCTTCACTTCTCGCTTTATTTCGTTTTTCTTGCCAAGTATCGCGACCACGTTCTGATTTGATTTGACTTTCATTCTGTGCTCGCTGAAGGTAAAAGAATAAGGCAATAAATGAAGGGCTGTTGTCAGAGCCAGGAGGATAACTCTCTTCAGGACTTAAAGTTTGGAGTGTGATATCATTATCCCATAATTTCCCAATGATATTACGAATCGTACTCACTGCTCCTTCACGGCTCAATCGGTCAATGTTCTCGACCAGAAGTATTGACCCTCTAGGGATTTTCCCTGCTGTGACCTCCGACAAAAAACGACCTAATGCTCCCTTAGACCTGTGAGTCCCCCTGTACCCTGAAAAGCCACGGTCAGCTAGTTCTCGGGTGTTGTCAAGTAAATAGCCATTCTTAGCGGCCCACGCTTTTGCTTTGTCCAATTGTCTGCGTTCACTGTCACCGTGGGACTGCTCTGGTGTACTGAATCGAATATAGCTGTAAACGATAGGTGGTGAAATTTTTGCTTTGCTCATAGCTATCCTTTATCATTATAAACTTAGAACAAAATAAAAAGTTCTTATGCATTCATAAATTTTTGAAAAGGTTGTTGGAGTGTTACTAATATTTTTGCAACTCGAAATTATAGCTTTTGAACTAAAATACAATGGTTAGAGTGAAACTAGTACCTAAATTTTCGTTCATATGTTGCTTCGCTGGATGTCTTTATTGGTAAACCTGCAAAAACTATATGACTAGGCCTTATTTCAATATTAATCATATCTTTTACAGTACCGTTGTGCAACATTCCATCATTAAACTTAAATGGTACGTCTATTCGGCTTTTTTCATTTGGATAGTTGGTATAAAAGACTAAAACATGTTCTTCAGATATGTTGAATGGGCCAGCTTTTTCGATGATAGTGCCACCAAATTTCCAGTCATCCTGCATGCAAGGATAGAATTCACCACAGCCCTTGATCCACAGCCTAAACCCTCTGTTAGGAATATTCTTGCCTGTTTTATTCCAAAAACTAATTCTTTGGTAAAAAAAATCTTTTTTGGGGGAGTCTTGAGTTTTACGTGGAGACTGTTTTTGGTCTTTTGAGGAACTGTATAAAATATTGAATACCAATAAAAATAGTGAAATAATTATAATTAGTGTTCCACAACCATACTCTTTCTTTTTAGGCTTTGTTTTTTTACTTGGATTAAGTGGAATCAGTTCACTTGAAGAAATTTTCTCAATCATACAATTAAAAGTCGTATTGCAGTTTGGACAGTTTACGGCTTTGCCTAAATTCTGTTGCATTGTTTCATACTGATAAAAACAGTTTGGACATTTTACTTTACTTTTCATTTTTTGTTCCTTTATCAATTATAGAGGCTAGTTTCATAAAAAAGGTGGTCTATTTGGCTCAACTACCAATATAAAAAGAGGGCGTGAGTTAATCGTATTTAGCAAGAGGCACCACCACGTGCCTGAGTAGAAAATACAAAAAACCACGCCCAATAGGACGTAGCCCTCGATAATGTCTTCTACTCAAAGGAGGATGTGGTGGTTTCCTAGCTAAAACATATATTGATGGTTACAACAAATAATTAAATTGTAGCGCCAGTTTTGGCGTTTGATTACTTTAATAAGGTCTATTTAATCACAAAACAAATATTATATCTCCATTAATTTTTTATCTAAAACGAGTGTAGTATAGTTGGTCATACTAATTTTTAAAGCTTGGTATCTTATTGTAGAGAACTTTTTGTTTCATCTATAAGTCGGCCCTTTTTGAGAAGATGAAACTCATTAACTTTTATGTAAAAGTTAGCAAGTCGATTGGTAGATGGGTGTAAGTTGTTGATGATTAGTGGGTTGTGTTTTTTTAAATAAAAAGAGGTGACTTTGCTTTAAATTATCTAGCTAACTATTACTGTTTATTATATTAAAACTTAGCAACTTTAGGAGGCGACAATGAACAGTAAACTTAATAATCCAAATCATCCAGTAAAAGGTAGTTCTGTAAAAGTAGAACCAATAAAATCTTTAAACGCTATAAAGGCAATCAAGCGATTATTAAAAGAAACTAAACCAAGAGACTATTGTCTATTCATACTTGGGATTAATACCAACTTGAGAGCTTCCGACTTAGTAAGAATTAAACTTAATGATGTGATTAGTTTAAAAACTGGTAGCGATTTTGAAATAAAGGAAAAGAAGACTAACAAAATTAGGCGTGTTACGCTGAACAAAGATTGCATTAAAGCTATTGAGATTTGGCTTGCAGAAAGACCTGTGGATGAAAACGTATATCTCTTTTCAAGTCAAAGAGGCAATACCCATATTACGTCAATTTACGTAAATAAGCTGGTAAAGCAATGGGCTACTAAAATTCAGCTACAAGGGAATTTCGGTGCACATACATTAAGAAAAAGCTGGGGGTATCATCAAAGGGTTTCTTTTGGCGTAGGCATTGCAGAGCTAATGGTATGCTTTAACCACTCTAGTCAAAAACAAACCCTTGATTATCTTTGTATACAGCCAGAAGAAATTAAAAATGTATTTATGAATGTTGTAGGTTGAAATCTGTCTCTTTTCCTTCATAGAAGAAGTGTAAAATACTTTATTTTTGAAATTGCATTAGTGACTGAATAGAACTTTTGCACCATATTAAAAATAATGCGACTACCCCACTTAGAAGTAAATATGAAATAAGCCCTAGATAGAAAATATTTATTTGCCTCTTAAATCTATTGGTTAGTTTAAACAACCTGTTCCAAAATTTATTTTTATACTCTAAAGAATTAGTGTTGACAGCACAAAGGTAATGGATAAAGCTTCCAAAACTAAATAGTCCAGTTAGTACTATGCAGACAACCCCAAGGGCTTGAGTACATGCGTAAACTATTCCTTTAAAGCCTAATTCGTTTAGCCAGTCAATAAGATTTAAGTCGTTTGAGTTTTGGAAAAAATTATCTTGTTGAATAATGAAAGCTTCTTTTAAAAAACAAATTGAGATGAATAAGCCTATAAGAGGTTTTATAAACTTATCTCCTAAAGTAAAAATAAAACCGTATCTGTGAATTTTGTATACAATAGTGCCTATAATGATTGATATGACAAAGAGGTGTATAAACCACTCCATAAAAAACAATAGCACTTTGTCTCCATTTTGAACATATTGCCACGCTAATCCTATAAATAAAAGGGCTATTATATAAATTTCTTCCGGTGAATTGTTTTTACTTTTATGGACTGAAGCGCTATGGCTCCCATAAATATTTATAACTGTATTTTCATAAAAATTAACAGTTGTTTGTTCCATCGTAGGTTCACCGGTATTTACCTTTTTCTTTGGTAATAGTAGACTACCAAGTATAATGCTTATGATTGCACTGCAAATTGGGCCATTTGGATTTAAAGCCCATTCACTTAATGTCTCCATCGTATTCCTT
This sequence comes from Lentisphaeria bacterium UBA2565, assembly GCA_002340265.1. Classification (GTDB taxonomy): domain Bacteria; phylum Verrucomicrobiota; class Lentisphaeria; order UBA2565; family UBA2565; genus UBA2565. Next base: position 10,387 of record DDLT01000174.1, read on the forward strand.
TTGCTGTTAACTATAGTTCAGATTCAGTTTTTGCTTGGTACTCTTTCCATGTTGGACAACAATTAGGGTCCACCATTGATTCTGGCCTTTTAAACGGAGACAGTTTTTCCACTTCAATAAGTTGGTTTAGCCATTCTTGATGCTTTGCTTTAAAAACCATTCGTATCTTGTGCGATCCGTCTGGACGGAAAATACTAGTAATACGTTCATCAGGGATGAACAAAATGCGTTTTTCTCCACTGATGTTGAAGGTAATATCTATTAACTTCCCTTCTTTATCCTTCCAAACAGCGTGGAGCTCGTTTTCAGCAAATAAATCTTTGTTGTACCAAATTTTATGCCCAAAGACTATTTCACCTCCCTTAAGTTTTATCATTTCTTCTACATTTGTATCGCAACATTGCAGCCGTGACCATTCTCTAGGTTCAACGTTTAGAAAAATAGGTTTACTTTTAGCATCAATTCGGTCGATGTACCTTTTTAAGTTACTGTCAATTTTTTTGGGTGTGGTAACATCTAACAACTGCTTACTTAATTTTGAAAAATTTTGAATATTTATCATAACTTTACCTTCTACATTTCAGACTATCTTACCATTGTGCTTAACTTGTATATTCATAGACTTATTAGACAATACTCGTTTTTCGTCTTCAATTGAAATTAATTCACAAGCTCCATTATTGTCTAGAGATATAATCTCTATTTCGTTTATATCACAGTAAGCTTTAATTGCATCAAGAGCATAACCAAATCCATCTATGCTTGATGTAAATAGCGCATTGGGTTCTAATCGCCAGTCATTTGGATCGTTTATAGGTGAGATAAAGGTTTTGAATAGAGGGCTAGCGGGTGGAATTAACACTAAGTCATCTTGTTGCGATTGAATGTAGATTACAAATTCACCTTTCGAAGTTTTGATAATAATATCTTGTTCGGGTAGCATGTTTGTTCCTATTGTTGGTTCATAGTGAAAGTTGTCCTATAATTAATACACCTTAAGAGTAAAATATAACTAGAAATACCAGTTTCACCAAAATGGTGAAGGGAGCTTATAACCTTTTTTTTATTGTTTTTTTACTCCTGCATCTGTGATTCAAAAAGCTTTAGCGATAATGCTTATCGATAGTCTGTGATGTTTTACCTCCATAATCACTATGTGAGTATGGAACATCATTGCCTGTGCTTAAATGAGGATTCAATGGCTGTCTAGATTACTGAACATCAGGCGCATTACCCCTCCATTTTTGTGGGTTTAGCTTACCTTTAATAATAATTACCTTCAAGAATGATTATAAAATAAATTCTTTTTTTACTTATAATTTTATCTGTAAACTCTTTAATTACGTTCAGCGTGATATAATGTGAATAGTTTTGTAGATAAAATAGAATTCAATATCAGGAAAATACGACAGAGTTTGTCATGACTGTACTGAATTTGTGTTAAACTAAACTTAAGGGGGGGGGGAAATGAAACCATCTGAATTTTATAAAATGAGAAAACCTGAATATTTCTCTGATTCTGAAGAAATATATAGCGCTACGTTACCTCGAGAAGTTTTAGCCTATGAATTAGATAAAATTTCTACTAACCAGAAACAAGATGAATTTGAAGTTTTATGTAGGAGGCTGGCAGAAAAGTTTGTTACACCAAATTTAATCCCTCAAGTTGGTCCTACAGGAGGCGGTGATGGTAAAACTGATTCTGAAACTCATCCGGTTTCAACTTATATTTCTGATCGGTGGTTTATCCCCGAAAATGGCTGGGAAAAAGATGAAAAGTGGGCTTTCGCAATCAGTGCTAAACAGGCATGGAAAAGTAAGGCCAAAAGTGACATAAAAAAAATAGTTGAGACTAAACGAGGCTATACAGTTGTATATTTTATGACCAACCAATTGATTCCAAGTAAAAAGAAAAAAGATGCCCAAGACGAATTTAAGAAAACATTTAACGTGGAAGTTATTATACTTGATGGCGAATGGATTTTAGAAAAAATTTATGGTAATAATTTAATTGATATCGCTGTTGATTCCTTAAACCTTTCAAATGCTTACAAAAACCGAATAACAAAGGTAGGCCCTAATGATGCTGTACGGCTGAAAAAACTAGAAGAATTGGAAAAGAATATTATAAATCCAAATCGATACTCAGATTATGATTTTCAGTTAATCGAAGATTGCCTTGAAGTTGCAGTCCTGTCAAGAATGCTTGAAAAACCTAGAGATGAAGTTGAAGGAAAGTTTGATAGAGCCCTCCGCCTTTGTAAAAAAAATAATAATCCTAAATACCGTTTAAGAATATATTACCAGCGTGCCTGGACATATTTTAACTGGTATGATGACTATGCTTTATTTATAGATGATTATAAAAGTTTAAAAGAACATATTTCAACAAGCTCAAGTATCCCTGAAATTGAAAAATATTTTAACCTTTTTAACTTATTAAACTCTTTAGCACGTTCTGGAGCCTATGACCTATCTCAGTCTGCTATTAAGATAGAACGTGAAACAGATGATATTTTAGGCATTTTGGTAGAGATAGAAAATGATAAGAACAGAACAAGCAGTGCTCTAAGTGCCCGGTCATTTAGGGTTTTGATTGAGTTGACTAATGCTCTTAAGTGTGGAGCGCCCCCTAATACTTATTTTATGGATCTAGCTGATATTGTGGCACAAAGCTCTAATAACTTAGATTTTGCTTTTCAAAGCACAAGACAAATAATTGAAGAGATGGGTAGTATCTTTCCAAATGATACAGATTTCGACAACCTAATTGACAAGCTAGCAGAAGTTTCAGAGAAGAGAAGCTCAGAATTGGCAGCAGGCGATACTTTTGTGAGGAGAGGTGCTCAAAAGTTAGAGGCAGAATGTTATAAGGAATGCATAGTATACTTTGGTAAAGCTGTTATGAAGCTTGCAAAAGAAGAATCACATACTGAGATGCTACTTGTTTTACTTGGATTGGGCCTTGCTTATAGAGAATTGGGACTAATCTGGGCATCAAATAATTGTTATATAACGGCCTTCTCTCTTTCTTTTAAATCTTCCACTGATAAGGGTACGTTTGATAAGAGGATTATTCAAAGTCTTAGAGAAATCGTTGCTAATGAACTAATTCTTGGACGAATTCCATCTTTTTTTGCTTGGTTTGAAGTTTACAAAATATTAGAGAGAGTTCATGGTGTCGACGAAAGTCAGGATGAAGTACCATTTACACAACTAATAGATGGTTGTTTGTCAACTAGGCTTTTACAAACTAATAACAGTAATTCGGAAGCATTTAATTATTTGCCAGATTTATTGGATTCCTTAGGATTATTTTCGGCGGGAGTCTCTAGTTTGTACAAGTTAGGTTACAACGATGAGGCTCTTAAGTGTTGTGAAGGTATAAGCGGTGAAGATGAGTTAACTAGCTTTTTTGATACGTTTGCAAATCAACCGTTTGTAAAGCAAATGCTGTATGATACAAATTTTATGTCAGAACAAATAATCTCATTATCTTCGAATATTCTTGGTTGTAAGTTTTCAATTATATTAACTGCTAATGTAGAAATATTGCTTGCCGCAGAGACTTTACTTGCACTCTTAGAGGGCTATTTTGCTTCCTCCATGGGAACACTCATCGCTCATACCAGTGATATATCAATTAATTTGAAAGAAGGTGAACCTGATTCGGTGTTAACGTTTACTTATAATGAACTTTCTACAGAATATGATGTTTTTGTAACCGATTTTAATGTGACAAGAGAAAATTATGAAGTGCTTTGGGTTGAGTTGACAAAGTTAATTTCTGATATTACATCAAGACATTTTGCCTCTAAGGACTTTAAAAAATATGCTGAGGACCTATTTCAGAAGGAAGAAATACATGAACGACTATCTTTAGTTGTTAACCATAGAAACTTCGTTCTTGACTTACTGGGAGCGACTCCAAAACTATTTTTTGATAATTGGGGCGACACATGCGCATTTAAAGAGTACCTACCTAAAAAAAACTCTCCCATGATTTATAAAGAAGTGCAAGCTGGAGATAAAAAGTCAAGCAAAGAGAGTATTGGAGGACTTAGACATGACGAGATAGAAACACATTCAATAATTGATATACCTTTATGGGACAAGGCCAGATGGGAAGGGGTAGGAATGATGCTACAGCCTGAGACAGGTTTTCTTGGATTTCTTCTTCTTTTTGACAATTCAGATGCAGGTAAATTAATTTTTGATAAATGGATCAAGAAACTGGGGCGTGAAGATAAGTCTGGGTTAATAAAAATTACCATCATAAAAGGGGTTGACAAGACGCACCCCCATTGGTACAGAGTTATTATAACTACAAATGTAGATTCAGTTGATTTATCACCTAACTCAAAAAAGTTCATTGCGCTTCCTTCAAGAATACATGAAATGAATCCAAGTAGTCCTAAAACTTTAAATGACTTAATTAGTTTTTTTAACATCTTGAAAAATTATACACTTTTCCCAGCAAGGTTCAAAGATGGAGGAAAAGGAATAGAGCCATTTTGGGATAAAGGTATATCAAAGGTGACTTTGACTGTCAAGGATGCTTGGCAGGTTGGGGAAGATGACTTTGATAGCATCGCTATAAAAGATACTGATAACCCTATAATTCCAGAAGGAATGGATAACGCCCCAGTATTGAAACTATTGAAAAGGATGAAGAGTAAATAGCCATAATGAAGTTAGGATTCATTACTAAAGGTGTGGTTGTTTTATTAAATATGTGATTTGTTTTGAACAGGTTGTGGCATTATACAGTTTTACTTTCAGTTATAAAGAATGTCTAACTTAGCGTTTATAGCAGATGATAATTCATCATAGGTATTTGAAGAGACTACTATGTGTTAAATTTATTTTACTATATTTTTGTCAAAAAATCGTTGATGTATATAGTGAAGGCCTGCGGATATGGATGAACTGTTATAAATTGTAATGAGGAAGTACAGAAACGCCTGTTACAGCAAAAAGTAGCTTTGGGGTAGGTTTGTGTACCCCAAAGGGATAAAATTGTCTTATATGTAAATTAAATAGCAAGGATTAGTAACTTCCTATCTTTGGTTTTATGTACTTCCTTTTTTTTAATAAAGGGGATACATATAATTATATAATAATTAATATGTATCAGACTGTTGACAAAGTCCT
>DDLT01000063.1 GCA_002340265.1 Lentisphaeria bacterium UBA2565
AGGACTTTGTCAACAGTCTGAGGCGATGCTTCATGTGAAGCACCGCCTGAACTGTTTTTTTATAAACTAATCTATTTAGTTTTACACTTTTCCGAGCCGCAGCATTTTTTAGCGTCTCCTGCTTTTTTCTCTGCACATGCCGCTGATCCGCAGCATTTTTCGCCTTCTACTTTTTTCTCTGCACATGCCGCTGATCCGCAACAGGCTTTTTCTTCGTGACCACATGTTGAACAACAGCCTGTGAATAGTGTTGCCGAAGCAAGTAGGAATGCAGAGGCTACAACAGTTGCAAAGGATTTTGATAGTTTCATTTTGAAATCTCCATTTTTGTATTTATGCCTTAAGGGCTTTTTATTTTGCAAACGGTATGACCTCTTGTCATAATAATGTTGATCCGAAATTATCAACATAACTCTGATCTGTTGCAAAACCGCAATACGAGTAACACGATTTCTCTTTATAGGCAAACGAACTTTTGTTAGAAGTTTCAACTGACAAACGTTTCAATGCAAAAAAGGCGATGCTGAAAACAGCACCGCCTTTGAAAACAATTGAATAATAAAATTTATTCTAGACTTTGAAAGCTATTAATATTTTTCACTTTTCATTATTCACTTTTCATTATTCACTTTTCACTAAACTAGCCTAGTGCATTCAGAAGAATACCGGCGGCTACTGCCGATCCGATAACTCCGGCTACGTTTGGTCCCATTGCATGCATCAGCAGGAAGTTGTGCGGATCGTCTTCCAATCCGACCTTGTTCACTACACGTGCCGCCATTGGAACGGCTGAAACTCCAGCTGCACCAATCAACGGGTTGATATTCCACTTGAAGAACTTGTTAAAGAATTTGGCAAGAAGTACACCAGAAGCTGTTCCGATACAGAATGCCACCAGACCAAGAGCCAAGATACCAAGTGTTTCAAAGTTCAGGAATTTGTCAGCCGAAAGTTTTGAACCGACTGTCAAACCAAGAAGAATGGTAACGATATTGATAAATGCGTTCTGTGCTGTGTTGCTCAAACGCTCTACCACGCCGCACTCTTTCATAAAGTTACCAAACATCAGCATTCCCACAAGTGGAGTCGCATCCGGAAGAAGCGCCGCACAAAGAAGTGTGATTAGAACCGGAAAGCAGATTTTCTCTACTTTTGATACGTGACGAGTCTGAACCATTTTGATTTTACGTTCTTTCTCGTTGGTAAAGAACTTCATAATCGGCGGCTGAATAATTGGAACAAGTGCCATATAAGAGTAGGCTGCCACGGCGATTGAACCAAGAAGGTTCGGCGCCAGTTTACTTGTCAGGAAGATCGCAGTAGGTCCATCAGCACCACCGATAATACCGATAGATGCGGCTTCTTTAAGACCGAAGTTGATACCCGGCACATAAATGCCAAGTGCAATTGCACCGATAAGTGCGAAGAAGATACCAGCCTGAGCTGCCGCACCAAGAAGCGCGGTTTTCGGGTTGGCAATCAACGGTCCAAAGTCGGTCATTGCTCCCACACCCATAAAGATGAAAAGCGGGAATAGCCCGGTTTCTACACCAGCCGAATAGATCAGCCCAAGGAAACCGTTTGGTCCGGCGATTCCTGCAAGCGGAATATTTGCCAGAATTGCACCGAATCCGATTGGAACCAGTAGAAGCGGCTCAAAACCCTTCACAACTGCAAGCCAAAGAAGCAGACAGCCGACACCAATCATTACAAGCTGACCAAGGCCAAGTGTAAACTCGCTCTGCTCAGAGATGGAATAAATACCTGTACTGTGCCAAAGGTTTGAAAGCATTTCACCGATTGTTCCCATCGGCTTTGATTTGCCGGATACTGACGAGTTGTGCACAAGAATGACATTGTTGTTCACAGTCAGAAGTGTGTCACCGGTTTTGATTACAGAACCTTTGTGCAGTCTTTCCGGAATTGCATACACCGTAGTTGTGCCACCGATTTTGATTTCCGCTTTGCTTCGTTCAAGAACTCCTTCCGTAGAATGAAACTTTAGCGTCATCAAATGTTTACCGGGATTGATGATCTCTTCGTTGTTGACATATACACCGTAAATGGTCGCCTCTGTCGGCCAGATGTATTTAAAAGCGGTTTTACCGTCTTCTGTCTGAACAGCCTGCCAGATGTCCTGCGGAATCTCTACCTTGGCAGTTTCCTGTGAAAAGGAGGCTACCGAGAACAGCACTGTAAATAGTAGTAATAGTTTTTTCATTTTATGATATCCTAATTTCCTATAGTGCTACAAGATCTTGACCGGCAGTGATTGTATCACCGACGCGTACGTTGATTGCAGAAACAGTTCCGGCACTTTCGGCTTTCACTTCAACTTCCATTTTCATTGCTTCTAGAACAACCACAGTCTGACCCGCTTCAACCGCATCGCCAGGTGCCACTAGAATTTTGAAAATCGAACCAGGCATCGGCGCTTTTACAGTTTCACCGGTTCCTGCAGCTGGAGCATTTCCTGCCGGAGCAGCCGAAGCGTTACCAGTTTGCTGAATTGCTACAGGTTCAGCAGTTCCCGGAGCAACTGCTACTGCGTACTCTTTGCCGTCCACAGTAATTGTATAAGTTTCAGCAGAACCGACTCCACCAGCCAGTTCAGGGTAGTCTTTCTGAAGTTTTTCAAGCTGTGCTTTCTCTTCTTCGTCTTTATAACGAATACCAAGAGGCGCTTCACCTTTTAGGAAAGTGATACCTTTTGCGCCACAGGCTGCTGAGATGAAGATGTTTTCATCGGTCACTTCCAAACCTTCAGCTTCAAGAATCTTCTTGTTTGCTTCGATTCCAAGTTCAGGATTTGCATCGTTGATTTCTACAACAGTTTTAGTAGTTGGCTCTAGCCCAAGCTGTTCAGATGCAATTTTAACAATTTCCGCATCCGGTTCTGAAGGAGTTTTACCGAAGTAACCAAGTACCATTTTTCCGTAACCGTCGGTGATTTTCTTCCATTCACCCTGAGTTACATTAGCGAAAGCCTGCTGGAAGTAGAACTGAGAAACAGGAGTCACAGAAGTTCCGAAACCACCTTTTGCTACCACTTCGCGCATCGCATCGATTACTTTTGGGAAAAGCTCAAGACAGTTGTTGTCACGCATCATCTGCGTGTTGGCTGTCAGCGCACCACCCGGCATTGGAGAGAATGGAATTACCGGAGAAACTTCTTTCGCTTCCGGCGGCATGAAATATTTGCTCATCTGTGCTTCGAAGAACTCTTCAACTTTCAGAATCTTCTCTACGTCGATGTCAAGGCTGAACTCTGTGCCGCGAAGTGCGTGCCACATTGTGATAATATCTGGATGCGAAGTTCCGCCTGAAACCGGAGACATTGCAAGGTCGATGATATCAGCACCGGCATTCAGAGCCGCCACGTGTGCTCCGACACCGATCCCGGCAGTCGTATGAGAGTGGAATTCGATTTCGATATCGTTTCCAAGAAGTTTGCGAGCCGCTTTGATAGTTTTGTAAACCACATCCGGAGTTGATGTCCCTGATGCGTCTTTAAAACATACAGAGTTGAAAGGAATGCCTTTATCAAGAATCTTCTTCAATGTGTCAATGTAGAACTCAGGAGAGTGAGCATAAGACTCTTTCATTCCCGGAGGAAGTGACATTAGTGTCACACAAACTTGGTGGTTGATTCCGGCATTGTGAATGCAACGCCCTGAGAAGTCAAGATTGTTTACGTCGTTCAGCGCATCGAAGTTACGGATTGTAGAGATGCCGTGTTTTGCGAAAAGTTTTGCGTGAAGATCGATAATGTCTGAAGACTGAGAAGTTAGACCAACCACATTTACTCCACGAGCAAGAGTCTGAAGGTTTACATCCGGACCTACAATCGCACGCGCACGATCCATCATTTCAAAGGCATCTTCCTGACAGTAGAAGTAAAGACTCTGGAAACGGGCACCGCCGCCGATTTCAAAAGAGTTGATACCGGAGTCCTTTGCCATTTCCAAAACCGGTAGAAAATCGTCCATCTTAACGCGTGCACCCAGACAGGATTGAAAACCGTCGCGGAAAGAGACATCCATAAATTTAATTTTTTTAGCCATTATTTAAAATCCTTATTTTTTATCCTGCTGAAATGTTTTGATTGCTTCGCTGAGCACAGCCACAAGTTTTTTGTCCTGCATTAGGTTCGGCTTGGCAGCCTTGGTTGGAGCCGGAGCCGCCGGTTTCTCTTCAAACATATTTTTGAAGGGAGACAGCAACTTAGCTGTGAGGTTCACAAGGATGACCATGATTGAAAGGAAAAGAAAAACCATTCCCATTCCAACCGCCAGCAGCTTGAAACCGTCAATTAAAATTGGATTCATCGGAACTCTCCGTTAATTTGGAGCAACAACGAGGTTACTCATTATTTCAGTGAAAAGACACTGGAAAGGTAAAAGGTGCACGTTGGCGATTTAAACCTCTTTTTGTGACAAAAGTACTTACGTAGACAGTTAATTACGAAAATGAAATTGATCCGCCGCCATAGCTTTATTTAAAATCGCCGGATACGATAGAGTATCATCCTTTTTTTTCAAAAAGAAAGTAGACCTTTTTGCAGATAACATTGGTAATTATTTAAACTCTTTAGATCTTAAAAAATAAACTAAATTTGCTATATAAAATATGTTGAAGTGTGGGTTTTTATACTTAGTATTGTAATCTGTAATTGAAAGTAAAAATGATGATTGAGTGTGTTGTCATTGTAAATAAACTGCCGTTTCGACTCACTCGAAACGGCAGTTTAAATTTTAGGAGTTACAATCAACCAAAACCGAACATTTTAATCTTGATGGTTAGTGTTGTGGCTATTTATCGCTTATTTTTTCCCAGTGGATTTATCTTTTTGCCCATATGTGACCTTAATTTCTGGCGATTTAAATATATCTAGCTTATTGCTAACTTTCTTGCCATAACCATATGGAAGATATTCAACCCAAACTGAACCCGACCACTCTTCTAAAGATGGAGCAAGATATGCGCGAAGCTTATCACTTTTATCAATTGTCTCCAAGGTACCCCAAAGGTTTTTATTGTCATCTAACAGAATCATTCGATCAGGGAGACTATATATGCGTTTCTTATCAAGAGGGTAAGGTGTGTGGAGGTGGATTTCGTTTCCATCGTTACCTCTGATACATATGCGAAATGCTAACTCCACAATATTACATAGTTTCGTAGCCGAGGGGTGATACAAGGGACGAGACAAAGGAGGTAGGGAGCTATTCTTGCTCTTCAGTGCTATTTCGAACGTAAATGGAGTGCCATACTCAACCGAAGTAGAAGAGCAACTCAATCCAATTTGATTCTCCGCTGTAGAGCTCCAGTAGATTGTTTTGTTCTCGTCAACGTGTTCTCTAAGACTCCATTTAACTGATCTTTCTTTATTATTACTTTCTCCGAACGTGTAAATAATAGTCGTGATTGCTGTCAGTAAAAACGCAATGAATAATTGGTGTTGGCTTTTCATACCTCTTCCTTTTAAGTTAAGTTGGTTGACCATGGACACGTTTTATTGTCCAGCTTTTTTAGGACGAACTATGCCGTTGAAGTTGCTTTCTTAGCGCTGTTCAACGGTTTTAATTCATACGTTAGGTCAAAAGTAATTGTAGTTTACTTTTATTCAACTTGTTGAACAAAATCCTCTGTGTCCTTTGCGTCTCTGCGTGAGAATGTTTGGTTGTATTTATCAGCAAAATTTGTATCTTGACGCTGTGTGATTAAATAAAAAGGAATTTAGATTATGAATAAAATGATGAAGATGTTTATGGGGACTGCACTTTGTCTGGTTTGCAGTGTTAAAGCTGAAGAGGTGAAGAAAGAGGCTGTGGCTCCAATTTATCAGATTAAGGTGAATAGTATCGATGGAAAAGAAACGACGCTTGAAACTTATAAAGGCAAGGCGATGCTGATTGTGAACACGGCGAGTAAATGCGGTTTTACTAAGCAGTATGCCGGTTTACAGAAACTTTATGAGACGTATGAAAAGAAGGGGTTGGTTGTCCTAGGGTTTCCTTCTAATAATTTTGGGCGACAGGAACCGGGAACCGATAAGGAAATTGCGACTTTCTGTACGCAGAAGTTTGCAGTGACATTTCCGATGTTTGCCAAATTAGAGGCTAAAGGCAAGTCGATTCACCCTTTATATAAATATCTGACGGATAAGAAAAACTCGGAGTTCGGCGGAAAGGTGACGTGGAATTTTAATAAATTTCTGATCTCTAAAGACGGAAAAATTATTAACCGTTTTAAACCGAAAGATAAGCCGGAATCTGAAACGGTTATCAAAGCTGTAGAAAAAGCGTTGAAGTAGTTAGAGGAAAGAAGTGAAAAGTCTTCAATCTCCTAACCTCTTACCCCTAACTCCTACCTTTCTATTCCCAAAGTTTGAAGACGTTGCGCATCAGACACCAGCGTGGCTCTTTCTTTTCCGCTCCGCTTCCCAGAATCCAGTAGTTATACAGTTTTTCACTCAGGCCGTTACTTTTTACACGGCTCAGCCAGCTGTTGACAATGCGTAGAAACTCTTCTTCGCCCTGACGAACAATATAGGCCGCCGGATAGCGCACCTGTTGTGGACCGGGAACTATGACGCTGTATTTTGGGTGAACGAGCGTCCATGCCGAGCAACTTTCGGCATTTCCTAAAAACGCATCATAAGTACCTTCAGGCGATTCTATAAACTCTTCGATTGATGCCACATCTATCAATTGGCTTTCCGGTAGGAGGTTCTTAAACCCGACTCTGAATACATCTTCAGACATTGAGGCGATTTTCAGTGGCTGACTCTCTTGGATGCTGTCAAATGTGATGTATTTGTCTTTCTGCTTATCAATCATCATAAAACCAAGGTTGAATTCAATGATTGGTTCTGTGAAATTCACAAGGCGTTCACGTCCCGGTGAGATTGCAGCAAGAGTAAATAGAGCATCGACTGTGCCGTTGTTAAGAAGTTCAATCACATTAGCGGCGTTGACTGGAATCAGTTCTATTGCACATTCGAGCTGTGCTCCGAAATCGGCAATCATGTCAATATCGTAACCTACCAGCTTATCTTCTCCATTCCTGAAAGAATAAGGAAGGTTCTTGTCCAAATACCCAATCCGTAATTTTCCGTCTTTCATTCGTTCATTTATGGAACGGTCGTCAAGTGTGTCAAGTTCGGGAACTTTGGCGTAGACGGTGACATCGCCTTGGGGCATGATGGTGCGCTGCATTCGTGCCAGAACTTTACTTCGTTCCTGACTGTCATCGACAGAATAGGTAAAGTAGATGCTTAAACCGATAATAATTACGACGAGACTTGTGAGGGAAACCGTACTCCATCGGACGAATTTTCGCACGTTGAAGGTTAGGTTGCCGGACATTGCCGCAGTTCCGAGGACTGTCACGCAGAAGAGACTCATTGCCGCAAGGAGTGTCGCAAAATATCCTGTAATTACAGCGCTGATTACAAAGAGCTGGAAAAGGTCTGTCGGAAGATTGAAGGAGTCGAGAAGAAAAGGTATTGCAACATTTACGCTTCCGAAAAAACTGAGAATTCCGGATAGAATAAAAGCCGGGTAGTCTGCCACGGACAGGTTACTTCCATTAAACCATGCGGCAAAACAGACAAATAAAAGGAGTATGATTTTCCCGACATTCGGAAAGTTGAATCCCACCGGAACAAGAATATCTACGTAGGTCATGGTGGATTCGCTGTCGTCACCGATGTCACGGAAAAGTTGCTTGGCGCCGTCAATGAGAGATGGCAAAATGATAAAGAGGCTTCCGGTAGTAAATCCGGTAACGAGGGCGCTGTGGGTCAGTTTTAGTATTTGCTTATACTTAAATGGTGTCAAAGCTGTGACCATCAGCGGCAGAACGACAAATGTGATTAAGAGAATTCCGGCGATGAAGCTGACCACATATACCTGGATTTTCATCAACTCATCAATTGACAAAGTTCCGGCGGCTCTTGCCACAAGTGCAAATACACCGATTGGTGTCAACTTTACGACCATGACGGTAACTCCGGTTAGTCCGTCGGCAATAACGCTGAGCATGTCGGTAAGATTTTTCTTTTTGGGATTTTTTATTAACGCGACACCTAGTAGTACGCTGAAAAGTACAACTGCCGGAATCATGTTATTTGTCATTGAGAAAAAGAGGTTTGATGGAATATAGATGTCCAGAAAGTTGACAGGTTTGACTTTTTCAACCATTGCCGTGCTGAAAAAAGAGGCCGATTCGGTGGTGGGAAATGCCAGAGGTAGAGCAAGAACTACAATAATTGCCACGACCCAGCTTAAACCGAGCATAGTGCCTCCGCGTAGGGCTAGTTTTCTGGCTTCGGATGCTTTCAGACTGCCGATTCCCTGAACTAGTGATACGAGAATGTATGGCAGAATCGCCATTTGGAGAAGACGGATAAAACCGTCGCCTATGGGGTAGAGAATTTCGCATTCATCGCCGAAGGTTATTCCTGTAAGTAAACCAAGTCCTAGGGAGATCAAAACCATCGTGGAAAGTGACAGTTTTTTGCGTTCGGTTTTCTTTTCTTCTTTTTTTGATGTAGTCATGATATGCCCCTTGGTTGATCAAAACTGACCGGTGTTTAGCATGACAATCGTGCAACCGTGAACGATTTCTTTGCCACTGGCTTTCAGTTTTTCTTCCAATTCAGGGGATTCAGTGCCTGGGTTGAAGATTACCCTACGAATTTTCATTGCGGTGATTTCGTCGATTTGTTCGGCAAGAACTCGAGGATTGACGTAGATGGTCAAAGTGTCGATTGGTTCAGAAATCTCGGCAACGCTTTTGTAGGTGGAGATGCCGAGAACTTTGTCAAAGCGTACGGAGATCGGCAGGACATTGTAGTCGTGTACCATTAGAAGGTTCTGTGCCTTTTTGGCGTAACGCCCCTCTTTTTCTGTAGCTCCTAATATTGCGACATTTTTCATATTCAATTTCCTTACTTAGTTTTGTTTTATAAAATCGTAAGGTAATTGAATATGGGTTTTGTTATATGGCAACAGTTAAAAGATTGATTTTATGATAATTGGAAGCAGGATGGAGGTGATTACTCCGGCTAGACAAAGGGCAAGGCCGCTGAATGCACCTTGGGTTTCGCCTTCTTCGTTGGCGCGGGCGGTTCCGATTCCGTGAGAGGCGGTTCCTATGGCTGCACCGAAAGCCGTCTTGCTTTGAACTCCTATTTTCTTTAGAAAAATCGGACCAATTGCGGCACCGAGAATTCCGGCAATCACCACAAAGGCGGCGGTCATGGAGACATTCCCTCCAATTTTTTCCGTGACGGCGATGGCAATTGGCGTTGTGACGGATTTTGGCGTCATGGAAATCATCGCTTCTTTAGTCAAACCTCCATACTTTGCAATTAGGACAGCGGTGGCAGTTCCGGCACCAAGTCCGCTAGTAATTGAAATCAGTAGCGTTAAGCCGTGTTGTTTAATCAATCTTCTCTGATGATAAAGCGGAAGCGCTAATGCGACTACGGCAGGACCGAGGAAGAATGAGATGAATCTTCCACCTTTGTTATAGGTGTCGTAATCGATATTGAAGATTTTTAGAAATGCGATAATTACGACAACGGCTACTAAAACCGGATTTAGGAAAAACAGCTTGGTTTTGTGATAAAGCACTGTCGCAATAGAAAAAATCACCAGCGTCATTGCAATTGAAAAGGTCGGAGTTGAGACTATTTGCTGAAATTCGTTCATTTGTGATCCTTCCTTTTTTCAAGAATTTGTTGAACAAATCCGGTTGCCGCCATTGTTACTAATGTGCTGATGACAAGTGCGGCGGTGAGGACGATGAAGTTGTCTTTGAAGAAAGTCAGGTAAAGGATCAAGCCGACTCCGGGTGGGACGAAAAGCAATGCCATGTTGTCGATTAGAAGGCGCCCTGCGGGACGAACCCATTCTTCTTTTATATAACCGGAGCAGAGTCCGGCGGCGAGAAGAAGCATTCCAATGACGCTTCCCGGTATGTTTAATCCTAAAACCGTGGAGATGATTTCTCCGGTGGCAAGGAAGATGAATAAAATTGTAAAACTGAAGACCATTTTTTAATTAGTTGTTTAGGTGTTTAGTAGTTAGTTGGCTAGAGGTTGCAGGTTTATTTGTTTGGTAATTGTTTACTGCTAATTGTTCACTGTGAACTGGGTTGGCAGGTTGGGCAGTAGAAGCTGGCGCGACCACTCTGTTTTATCTTTACGATGGTGTCATCACATTTTGTACACTTTTCGCCGGATTTTCCGTAAACTAATAGCTCTTGATTGAATTTACCCTCGGAACCATCGACACCTTTGAAGTCGGCAATTGTGGTTCCGCCGGCTTTGATTGCTTTCTTTAAAGTCTTTTTTATGGTTTCAACAAATTGTTTCAGCTGCTCTTCTGTCAACTTGTTTGCGGGAGTTGTCGGGTTTATGCCAGTCATAAAGAGCGCTTCGTTAGCATAAATGTTGCCGACACCAACAACAATGGCATTATCCATAATTGCGGTTTTTATGGGCATCGTTTTCTTTTCAAAAGCTTTCTGCAGATGTTTTGCTGTGAAATTTTTTGTTAAAGGTTCCGGGCCTAAGTGACTTAGTTCTTCTGGATCAGCTCCTGCTTTTTTCAGCTTTACCTGCTGAATGAATCCAAATCGACGCGGATCTTCAAATCGCAGTGTCATGCCGTCATCAAGATGAAAGATGACATGTTCGTGTTTTAGGCGCGGGACTTCCGGTTTGCAAACGCGGACAGCTCCAGTCATTCCATAATGGAAAATTATCGCGTTACGGTTTTTCAATTCAATTATGGTATATCGGGCGCGTCGACGAATTTCTGCTACTTTTGTATTAAGAAGTTCTGGCGACTGATGGACGGTTAGCTCATATCTTAAACGTGGAAAGAATATCTCGATGTTGGTAAATTTTCTTCCAGTTATAACAGGTTTGAGTGCATTGGTTATGGTCTCAACTTCTGGTAATTCAGGCATGTTTATAAGTCCTGTTAATAAAGTTTTGATAAATTTTGTTTTTTGTAAGTTGTTAACAGCCCGATAAGCTATATAATAAAATCTTTTTGGCAAATTAGTTTGAATTATATTTCTGCTTTTACCTTTTTGTTCACTTTTGTAACAAAATGTTGGATTTGAGGTTAGTTTGTTGATTTGTAATAGGTTGTGACTTGCGTTTTTTAAAAACTGATGAAAAGCTGAGAACTTATCTTGATTATCATAATTCTCAGAATTATTTTCAATCTCTTTGCGCTATTAAGATTGTTAACAATAATTGTTAATAACCTGTTGATAACTTATTAATTATTTGATTTTATGCTATGGGAAATGGGAAAATGAGTGACTTTGCACAAGTATGGGAAAAGGTAAAAGACCGACTGAGGGAAAGGATTTCCCCGGACCCCTTCAACCGCTATATTTTGGGGATTGTTCCTCTTGAGTTGAATGGAAGTATCTGTAAGCTTGGTATTAGTAATGATTTCTTCGCGGATTGGCTGAAGAATGCTTACGTGGACTGGATTATCGAAGCTGTCCAAGAAGTAACGGGATTGGAAGGTGTCGAAGTAGAATTTGAGACTGGACACGAGGTTTATGAAGACCATCCGAACGAAGAGACTAAGCCGTCTGTGGTGAAGGCTAAAAAAGCTCCGAAAAAGACAGTTGCCAAGGAGAAAGCGTCGGAACCTCGTAAACAGATGAGTGTTTTAAATCCGCACTATTCGTTTGATACTTTTGTTGTCGGAGACAGTAACAAGTTTTGTCATGCAGCCTGCAAAGCTGTGGCTGGCGATCCTGGAAAGCAGTACAACCCGTTGTTTATTCACGGTGGCGTTGGACTTGGGAAAACACATGCAGCTCAGGCGATCGCTCATCAGGTTCTCGACGAGAATCCGAAGGCTAAGGTAGAGTGTTTGAGTAGTGAGGAGTTTCTGAATATTTATGTTGACGCGATGAGTCAGGGTAAACAGAACAGCTTCCGTAAACACTTCCGTGGTCTTGATCTTCTTGTGATCGATGATGTACAGTTTTTGAAAGGTAAGGAGAAGTTTCAGGAGGAGTTTTTCCATACTTTTAATACACTTTTTAACGCACATAAGCAGATTGTGCTGACTTCGGATAAATCTCCTCAGGAACTGGATGGTCTGGAAGGTCGCCTGGTTTCACGTTTCGAGTGGGGATTGAGTACAGAGGTTTGTGTGCCGGATTTGGAAACACGTGCGGCGATTTTGAAGCAGAAGCAGGATTCTTTGAAGATTCATGTGCCTAATGACGTGATTTTCTACATTGCTGAACGCATTAAGGCCAATGTTCGCCGTTTGGAAGGTGCGCTGATGAAATTGGTTAGTTATGTCTCCTTGACGCATGAACCTGTAACTCGCGAGTTAGCGGAAAAACTTCTTGGTGCGATTTTTGAGGAAGAGGTAAGTTCGGAAGTTACTGTTGATAAGATTATTAAAAGTACGGCAGAACATTATGATCTTCGAGTGTCGGATATTACTGGCAAAAAGCGAATTGCAAGTATTGTTGGTCCACGTCAGGTGGCGATGTTCCTTTCTCGTAAATTGACCAAACTTTCGACTCCGGAAATCGGAGAACAGTTCGGACGAAATCATGCGACAATTCTTCATGCTGTTCAAAAAGTGGAAAAAGAGATTACTAATGATGAGTCATATCGACTAAGTGTGAACAAGTTGGAAAGACAATTGAAAATGGGCTAATTGAATTTTTTTCTATAAGCGGTTTTTGGGATCACTTTTGATGAGTTTTTTTATTCAAAAGACAGGTTTTTACCGCATAACGTATAAAATAGAAAAAAGTTCATTGTTTTTATAAAATTTTCTGTTTAGTTACATCAGATGTTGTTAGGGGAACAGAACAAAAATAAGAGTTTATTCGAGGGTTGAAAAATGAGTGATATTTCAAAATTAATCGTTCTTTCAAAAAATTTGAGGGGTCAATCATTCAAGATTGATAAAACAGAGTTGGTAATTGGTCGTGTTGAAGATTGTGATATCACTCTTGTGGACAGCACAATCAGTACGCATCACGCGACTATCATTGATAACGGTGACGGATCTCTGACTGTTAAAGATAATAACAGTACAAATGGTACGCGTGTTAACGGTTCTAAAATCGAAGAACAGGTTATCAGCGGCGGCGATGTGGTTCAGTTTGGTGGAATCGAACTTCTTTACGATAACGGTGAAGAGGCGAGTGACACAGCTGTAACTCAGACAGCGTTTGATATAACAAAAACTGCGGGAACGATTCAGCTGTCGGAAGATCTGGCAAATATGAATCCGTTTGCAAGCGGTAAAAAAGGCGGAAGCGGTGGAACTGCTAAAATGGTATTTTCGGTTGTGATTACAGTTTTGATTATTGCGATTGGAATTCTACTTTGGAAAGTTCTGGAAGGATTGGGACAATCCGTTAGCTAGTCGCTAGTTACAACTTTACTTTTTATAACTGTTGTGAAAAAGGTTTTCACAGCAGTTTCTTAGTATATACAGCAGTCAGTTTCTGACAGCTTAAATCTATACTTTGTGCTGAACATCATGTTGTCAGTTCAAAGTATAATTAGGAAGAAGACAATGGAAGAAAAAGATTATAATAAGAAGCCGGAGGAGGCGCCAAAGAAGGCTCCTAAGCCGGAAGAAACAAACACATCTGAAGAGAAAAAGCAGTCGGAAGAGGTTCCTGCTATTGGTGGAAAACCTCCAAAGATTTCACTTTTTCTTGTGCTTTTCATGTTTGTGATTCTGCCGATTCTGGTGGTTTACTTCTACCAGGCTGGAAGTGCAAAAGCGGACAAGTTGACACAGTCTCAGTTTGAGCAGGCACTTACAGAAAACCGTGTAATAAGTTGCGAGTTTTTACGAGATCCTGCTACGGGAAAAGACATTGTAAAAGGTGTTTTCCTTCGTGATAAAGATTCTGTGAAGCTCGTTGAAGAGGCTGGAAATCAGGGGTCTGAACAGAAGAAGATTCACGGTTACAACTTTAAAGCGGAAGTGATTTATACTGAAAATCTTGATCAGTTGATTCGCAGCAGTAAGACTAACTTAAAGGTCGGCACTCAAGATCACAGTTTGAGAGATTTTCTGACAAGTATTGTTCCTTTTATTCTGATTCTGGTAATTCTTTATTTCCTTTTCGTTAAACAGCTTCGCTCTGCCGGAAAAGGTGCAATGCAATTCGGTAAATCAAAGGCGAAGCTTCAGGACGGCAACGGTAAGAAGGTGACATTTAAAGATGTGGCCGGGCTTGATGAGGTGAAAGAGGAAGTCGAAGAAGTGGTTCACTACCTTAAAGATCCGGGAAAAGTTCGTGATCTTGGTGGTCAGGTACCGAAAGGTATTTTGATGGTTGGACCTCCGGGTACAGGTAAAACTTTGCTGGCTCGTGCAATTGCGGGTGAAGCGGATGCCCCTTTCTATTCTATCAGCGGTTCTGACTTTGTGGAGATGTTTGTCGGTGTCGGTGCTAGTCGTGTACGTGACATGTTTGAGCAGGCGAAAAAGAATGCGCCTTGTCTGATTTTTATTGATGAGATTGATGCGGTCGGACGTGCCCGTTTTGCCGGGATCGGTGGCGGAAATGACGAACGTGAACAAACTCTGAACGCTTTGCTTGTTGAAATGGACGGTTTCGAGGCTAATAGTGGAATCATCGTGATTGCGGCGACCAATAGACCAGATGTACTTGATAAAGCACTTTTACGTCCTGGACGTTTTGATCGACAGATTAATGTGGATGTGCCGAATCGCAAAGGTCGAGAAGAAATTCTGGCTGTTCATGCGAAAAAGATTAAACTTTCTGATAACGTGGAACTAGATATTGTGGCTCGAAACACACCTGGTTTTTCCGGTGCGGATTTGGCGAATCTTCTGAATGAGGCGGCTTTGATTGCGGCACGAGCTGATAAAAAAGCTGTGGATATGGAAGATATGGAAGAGGCGAAAGAGAAAGTGGTTTGGGGACGTGAGCGTCGTTCTTATAAAATGAGTGAAAGAAGTCGCCGAAATACTGCTTACCATGAAGCTGGACACGCTTTGGTGGCGCTTCATCAGGAACACGCGATGCCGTTGCACAAAGTGACAATTATCCCTCGTGGTAAGTTTCTTGGTGCGGCAATGTACCTTCCAAAAGATGATGAGGTTAGCCGAACTGAAGCGGAAATTAAAGCTCAGCTTGCAATGACTATGGGTGGACGTATCGCCGAGAAATTGATTTTCGGAGATGTGAGTACCGGCGCTGCAAATGATATTATGGTGGCGACTAAAACTGCCAAAATGATGGTTTGTCAGTGGGGTATGAGTGACGAGATGGGACTGATTGATTATGCGCCAAGTCGTGATAATCCATATTCTGCCTCGGATGATACCACTAAAGGTAGTCAGCATAGTGATGAAACTTCGAACAAAATTGACCGAGAAGTTCGTAGAATTATTGATCAAGCAGTAAAAACTGCAACAGATATTTTGACAGAGAATAGAGATCAACTTGAGAAGTTTGCGGAAGCGCTTCTTGATAAGGAAACTATGGAAGTGGCGGAGATTTGCGAACTTCTTGGTATTGATCCGAAGTCTGTGGATAAAGAACGTTTTTCGGAAGAGGCTCAGGAAGAAAAGCCGGCAACTGAAGTTGTTGAACCTGAAGTTGAAAAAAGCGAAGACGTTGAAAACGTCGAAGATTTAGAAGAAAATAAAAATATAGAAAATAAATCAGGAGAGTAGTTTTAATGGAAGCCTGTGAACTAAGAAATAAATTTCTAAACTTTTTTAAAGAACGTGGTCACACAATTATCGACAGTGCGTCGGTTGTGCCGGAAAATGATCCGACATGTCTTTTTACGACTGCCGGTATGCATCCGCTTGTGCCATATCTGCTAGGTGAAGATCACCCAGGTGGTTCGCGTGTGGCAAACGTGCAGAAATGTGTACGTACCGGTGATATTGAAGAGGTTGGTGACGATGTGCATCTGACTTTCTTTGAGATGCTTGGTAACTGGTCTTTTGGTGATTACTTCAAAAAAGAGGCAATCAACTGGAGTTACGAGTTTTTGACAAGCAGTGAGTTTCTGAACCTTCCAATCGAAAAACTTGCGGTTTCTGTTTTTGCGGGTGACGATGATGCACCTTTCGATTCTGAAGCATACGATATGTGGAAAGAACTTGGTATCGCAGACGGACGTATTGCGAAACTTGGTAAGAAAGACAACTGGTGGGGACCTGCTGGCCAGACTGGTCCATGTGGACCTGATACAGAGATGTTCTACTGGGTTGGCGAAGAACCGGCCCCTGAAGTTTTTGATCCTGAAAATAAGCTTTGGGTAGAGATTTGGAATAACGTATTTATGCAGTACAACAAAACTGCTGATGGTAATTTTGTTCCACTTGAGCAGACTAACGTAGATACCGGAATGGGTGTTGAGCGTGTGACAGCAATTCTTCAAGGAAAATCTACTCCTTACGAAACAATTCTTTTCGCTCCGCTTTTTGACAAACTGTCTGAGATGGCGACTGAAGAAGTGACATCTTCAAATGTTAGCGCCCGTATTGTGGTTGAGCACATTCGTTCTGCAACTTTCATGCTTGCTGACGGTGTAGTTCCAGGTAATGTGGATCAGGCTTACGTTCTTCGTCGTTTGATTCGTCGTTCTGTTAACGAAGCGCGTAAACTTGGCGTTGATGGCGAGTTTGCTTCAGCAATTGCACAGGTTGTAATCGAAAATTACGGTTCTTTCTACACTGAACTTGAGCGTAATAAAGAGGTTATCATCGAAGAGATGCAACGTGAAGAGCAGCAGTTCAAGACTACACTTGAGAAAGGTCTTAAAGAGTTCTACAAAATGATTAACGCGATTCCTCCGCACATTAAGAAAAAAGTGGTTGCGGGACGTAAAGCGTTTAACCTTTACGAAACTTACGGATTTCCTCTTGAGCTGACTATCGAGATGGCTGAAGCAGAGGGCTTCACTGTTGATATTGATGGTTATAACAAGTCGCTTAAAAAGCATCAGGAGCTTTCACGTAAGGGTGCTGAACAGAAGTTTAAAGGCGGACTTGCGGATGATTCAGAGCAGAGTGCAAGACTTCACACTGCAACGCATCTTCTTCACGAAGCACTTCGTCAGGTTCTTGGTGATCATGTGGCTCAGAAAGGTTCAAATATTACTGCAGAACGCCTGCGCTTCGATTTTACTCATCCTGAAAAGATGACGAAAGAAGAGGTTCAGAAGGTTGAAGAGCTTGTGAATGCACAGATTGCGGCAAATCATCCGATTGGTTTTGAAAACGTAACTGTTGAAGAGGCTAAAGCTCAGGGTGCGATTGGTCTTTTTGAAGCGAAGTACGGCGAAGTTGTAAAAATGTATTCGATGGGTGGTTTCTCTAAAGAGATCTGCGGAGGCCCTCATGCAGCAACAACTGGTGAACTCGGCGTGTTTAAGATTAAGAAAGAGCAGAGTTCAAGTCGTGGAGTTCGCCGAATTAAGGCAGTTCTGCTACCAGCTGAAGAGAAATAATACGAGGTGACCGATGGATTCAGTTCTAATTGCAGCGGAAAAAGAGGCACAGGCTGGTTGGGTTAAACTTAACGGGCGTGTGACTTTAGAATCGGGAGACCTGCTGAGAGTGGCGGGTATGTTCTTTTTGGAAAATGAGGCTGCTGTTTTGAAGCTTGATATGGCGGACTGTCTGTTTATGGACAGTACCATTATGGGGGTTCTGGCGATGCTTTCTCTGGAAGCTCGAAAAAACAGCATCCCTGTAGAAGTTGTAAATATTAACGATGAAGCTCTTGGGCTTTTAAAAGGCTTGGGTGTGGATCGGATAATGAAGTTTGTTGAAGTAGATTCGGCAGATATGAACTGGAAGAAGGTTAGTAGTTCTTATAATAGTTCGATGGATTCGAAAGTTATTCTTGATGCCCATAAGACTCTTATGGATATCGATGATGAAAATGTAAGTAAATTTGAACAAGTTGTAGCCTGTCTCGAAGCCGAGATGGGAACTGAATAAAGGAGATTGAAGGTGAAAAAGTTTTTAAGTTTGATGGTTCTGGCAGTTTTGACTAATTCGGCATTTGCGCTTGAAGTGGCTTTTGTTAATATGAATAAGCTTTTCGAAAACTACTACGAAACTAAAGATGCAGATGAGGCTCTGAAAACTCAGCGTGATATTAAGGCGGAAGAGGCGAGTGCTATGCTAAAAGAGTTCGAAGCTCTTGGTAAAAAATATCAGGCTTTGATGCAGGAAACTGAAAATCCGCTTTTGACAAAAGAGCAACGTGCATCGAAAGCTGCTGAAATGAAAAGTGTAGAAAAAGAAGCTAAGCAGATGAAGATCGATCTTGAAAAGCATCGTCAGAAAAGTCTTCAGGAAGTTCGTGCAAAGTACGAAGAAAAGCGCGACGAGATTATCGCAAAGCTGGTAAAATACCTTGGTAAAGTTTCTAAAGCTAAAAAGTATGATCTTGTTCTAGATGTTTCTGGTAAAACTGCTAACGGTATTTCTGGTGTGGTTTACTATGATGAGAAAAAAGATATCACTGATGTGGTTCTTAAGAATCTAAATGCAGGACATGAAACAACTGAAAAAGATGCTAAGTGAGGTCTGTTGTGAGTAAAACTTCTTCTGAAATTGCAAGTTTAGTAGGCGGTCGACTTGTCGGTCGCGAAGATGTTGTGGTTGATAGTGTGGCAAGTCTTTCTGAAGCTACAGAATCACAGGTTTCTTTTCTTGGAAATAAAAAGTACATTCCGCAAGTTATTGCTTCAAAAGCAGGTGTGGTGTTTCTTCCTGAAAACTACGAAGATGAACTAAACGAATCTTCTGCATATATTTATGTGAAAGATCCATCTGTGGCATTTTCTGCTGTTGTAGATCTTTTTGCTCCAGCGCCAATTACTTTTTCCCCGGGAATTCATCCGACTGCAGTCGTTGCGGAAGAGGCGTCAGTCCCGGCATCGGTATTTGTTGGCCCTAATGTGGTTATTGAGCCAGGTGTAAAACTTGGTGAAAACTGTGTGATTTGTGCAGGTTCATATATTGGACATGAAGCAGTTTTAGGTAACGATTGTTTGATTCATCCAAATGTGGTGATTCGCGATCGTTCAATTCTTGGAAATAAAGTGGCAATTCACAGCGGAACTACCGTTGGAAGTGACGGTTTTGGTTATATCCCCGGCGCAAATGGTCATACAAAAATTCCGCAAGTTGGAATTGTTCAGATTGATGACGACGTGGAAATTGGTGCAAATGTGACAATTGATCGTGCGCGTTTTGGTCGAACTTGGATTAAAGAGGGCGCAAAACTTGATAATTTGGTTCACATTGCCCATAACGTAATTGTCGGACGTTACTGCTTTATTGTTTCTCAAGTAGGAATCGCCGGAAGTACAGAGCTTGGGGATCGCGTTGTTGCGGCAGGTCAGGCAGGTTTTAGTGGTCACCTT
>DDLT01000160.1 GCA_002340265.1 Lentisphaeria bacterium UBA2565
TGTACTGCTTCAGCGGTAGTTAGACAATTTAGCTTTTTCTTTTAGTTGAATCACACAAATTGAAATTAAATCTTTAAGCTGTCTTTGCAAACAGCTCAATACGTTTCTTTTTCGCTGCCTTTAATTTTTCTTTCCTTTCTTTTATTATCACTACATCTTGACCATTCAATTTGTCCATTGGAGCCACGAATCCTATCGCACTATGCAGACGATCATTGTTGTAGTAATCAACATATTTTTCTGTTATTCTTCTAGCGTCATCAATATTCAACGGTAATCCAGGCTTTATTCCCTCCGATTTTAACGTGTGGTGGAAACGTTCCATTTTTCCGTTACTCTGCGGATAATAACAGGCCGTCCGTACATGAGTTAATCCATGCTGAGCCACAAATTTTTTGAATTCCTGAGCGGTATACTGTGAACCATTGTCGGTGATGAGCCGTGGTTTTGCCTCTGGATATTTCTCCACAGCTCTTTGAAGGACGACCTCAACGTCCTGCTCAGTCATGTTTTCACGGATCTCCCAGTGAAGAATTGCCCTGCTACAACCGTCAAGAACACCAAAAAAGAAGTAAAAACGCTTGTCTATTTTCAGATAACTGATGTCTGTATGCCAATGTTCGTGCACATTTAAAGGTTGCTCAAAGCCACTTCCTTTTTTAGAACTATTCACATTCTTGGTTCGAATAAGTCCTGAATTTGAAAGAATGCGGTATACAGAAGAACAGCTCATATAGGCTACATCCTGATCTATCATCATGTAAGTTGCCGCACGATAACCTTCACTTCGATTTTGTCGATAGAAATCGATAACAGCCTGTTTCTCCTCCTCAGTTATCCAAAAATCTTTTGGAATTTGTCCATTATGTTTGGTTTCAACACCTTTACGTTCACGCCACTGGTAAAACTTGCTACGATGAATCCCAAGGAAAGTCACAAGCTTGCGTAAACTTATAGCAGTCTGCGATTGCCAATATTCTAAATATTCGATGACCTGATCACGAACTTCTACTGAGATGTGCTTTACATTCAGATCAGGCCACGTTGCTTTTTTAGCTTAATATTTTCCTCAACAAGTTCTGCAATCACGTTGTTCTTCTGGCTGACATCTGCTTTAAGCTGATCAGCCTGTTCCTGTGATTTTTTTAGAGTCCGCTTTGAATCCTTCAAAAAAGCTTTCGCACCATTTTCGAAAAATTCCGACTGCCATTTATAGAACAGAGTCGGGTTGATTTTAAACTCATCGCAAATATCCGAAACTGGAACTTTTTCGATAAGATGTTTACGGATAAAAGCTATTTTCTGATCTGCACTGAAATTTCGACGTTTTTTAGTCATAATAGTTTTCCTTCTAATGAGAATTACATTGTAAAGTAACTCAACTATCAGAAAACGATAGCATGTCTAAATTCAGCCGGAGCGCAACAGTAACTCGATTCAGGCTTTAAGAGTTCAAAAATCTTCTTTTCATTTTCAGTTGGTATTGGTTGCCTGTGTTCTGTATGTGTCTCTTCAGAAGCTGATCTTTTAAGCTTTTTACTATCCCAAGGGGAGGGGGCAGGAAGATATTTATCAAGCGTCCTAAAGATAGTCGCAGGGCGTGAGATCTTCTTGTTATGTGTGTCCACAGAAATTTCTAGAGTACGCAGATGATCAGCATATTCGTGGATTATTGACACATCAAGTTTATTTCCAAACTGATCAACATCGCAGAGTTCGTCCATATATTCAACATCAGGATAGTTTTCACTTAACCAATTTAAAAATTCATTGAGACAGGCTTGATAGACATTCCATATCTTCTGTGTTTTAGGTCTGACACGTTCAGGGTGTTTTGAATAGACTTCCCATACAGATGTCAGCTTTAAACGCTTTTGTTTGGCAGAAAGTGATTTCGCATGACTGACATGGGCAGCAATTACTTCCATAGAAGAGGCTTTAAGAACGGGGATTTTCTCTTCAGCTCTTTTGATTGCTTCTTTCTGATTTTTAGTCTTAAGGCTGATTTGTTTGCGTCGCCCGCTGACTTGGTAGCGAAAGTAGTAGGTTCCGTTATCCTGCTTTTGAAAGACGGTTCCAATTTCGAGTTTTACAGTTTTCTTAGCCATAAAATACCTTTGGTTGTGAAAGTATCTGATTTAGCTAAGATAATGCTTTGAGGGAAAAAGAAAACCTCTAAATGGCACATTATGGCACCTTTTTAGAGGTTTTTAAGTTCAAATGTGGTACCTGAGGTGGGAATCGAACCCACACTCCCGGAGGAACCGGATTTTGAATCCGGCGCGTCTGCCAATTCCGCCACTCAGGCTTGTTGTCGCGTGTTTGCTACGGCGTTTATAATAGTCAGAGGTTTTTGCTTTGCAACCTCAATTTTCGTAGAATTATCTATAAAGTAAGTATTTTTTTCTCTGTTGAAGAAATCTTTTAATTCCCGGTGTCGCTAGTTGAATTATTTCATTTAACTTTGCTCGTTTTGTAAGTTTTTGTCTGATAAGGGATGTGCCCATAGCTTTGTCGAATGAGTCGTTCTTTTCGGGCTTAAATACGAAGTGACTCGGGTAGACATTTTGCAGATGATATAAAATCACCAGTTCTGTTGTCGATGGTCGAAATTTCACCGGATCGGTGACATGAAGCTGCACGCCGTGAATCTGTTTGCCTTCGTATGCAAAGTTGTATGGTTTTAGGTGGATTGGACGAAAACGAACTCCCGGTAGCATTGCTTTATTTAATGACTTTGCGGTCTTTTCTGCATCAATCCATGGCGCGGCAATGTAGCTGAAGGGTAGGGGATCGCCGATTCCGATACTGATATTGCCAAGTGTGCCGATTGTGCCTGTGGCGGCAAAATTCATCGCAGAATCAACTGTAGGAATGTTTGGAGATGCCGGAACCCATGGCAGTCCGGTGTCTTCCCACTTCATGTTTCGCTTATAACCCTGCATTGGAATGACCATAAGGTGACAGTTGATGTTGAACTCTTTGTTCAACAAAAGTGCAAGTTCTCCCACTGTCATTCCGTAAACGCGTGGGATTTGATAAAGTCCAATAAACGATAACCACTTTTCTTCTGTGACGTATCCATCGACAGTTTGTGCTCCAAGTGGGTTAGGGCGGTCGAAGACGATGACTGTTTTGTCATTTGCCGCAGCAGCCGACATGGCTTCGGCTAAAGTCCAAATAAAGGTGTAGGCACGACTTCCAACGTCCTGAATGTCGTAGATTATGGTATCAATCTCTTTTAACGCGTCAGGTTGGGGTTTGTGGTCTTTATGCCCGTAAAGTGTGTGAACAGGGAGTCCGGTAGACAAATCTTTCATGTTTTCAAATTTTTCACCGGCTTTTAAATCTCCACGAATGCCATGCTCCGGTGCCATTAAAATTCTCAAATCGATATTCGGATGATTGTATAATAGGTCTACGGTTGGCGTTAAATCAGGGGCAACACCTGTAGGGTTTGTGATGAGTCCGACACGTTTGCCTTTTACTAAATGAGTATATTTCTCAAGGAAAACCTGCTGTCCTATTTTGACTTGTGAAAATGCGGTTGTTGCCAATGCAATTGTTAATGTAATTAGTGTCTTTTTCATAATTCTGTTCCTAAAATATGCGGTTCGAAATCTGCCGAGCAGGAGCTCAGCATTCCTAGGATTAGCTTCCACCTCATAGCGGTGTATTTACTTACCTTTTTGTAAAGTTATCTGGCATTTGGTTTAATGGAGCGTAAACTTCGCACTTTGTGCCATCTGGGTCGGAGAAACTTGCTGTTTTTCCCCAATCAAATGTGTTTACGACTGTCTCAATTTTGTTTGTTTTTAGATATTCGACAGTTTTATCGAACTCTTCAGTTTTTACATCAAATCTGAGATATGTGCAGTTGTTCTGCTTCTGTTCTTCAATGTTTAAGATGTTGAAGGGTTCAACCATAAGGTATGCGCCGCCGAAATCGAATGTGGTCAATATATCACCTTCGGAAAAAATGACTGGTAGTTGTAGTTTGTCTCGATAAAATTCGACACATTTTTGGTAGTTGTTAACGAAAAGAAGTATTCCGTTTCCTCTTAAATTCATAATACTGTTTCCTGTTGTCTTGAAAATGATAGGCTTACGCTTATCCTAAACAGCTGTTATTAATAGTTGACATTCTTTATTTTATTCCTCTTAAACTAAGGATATTTAAAAGAAGTTCTATTCCTTAGAGGCTAGTTTTGTAAATTTTCTTTAACTGGTCTCATAACGTGAACGAGTTAACCCAATATACTTATGGTAGAAAACAAGATGTTGACAGTTGGTGACTGGAGAAAGCTTGCTGAATCCGGTGAACTTGAACTGAAAGTTATCAGTAACAGTATGCATCCTACACTGAGGATTGGTGATTTAGTGAAGGTGAAACCTTTACAACAACCACCGAATAAGGGCGTGGTTACAGTGTTTTACAAGGCCGAAGAGTCTCCTCCTTTGATCGTGCATCGTTGCATTGGGGAAATGAATTTTAGAGGTGATAATAGAGTTCTTACAGATCCACCTGTTGAAGAAGATCAACTTGTTGGCTACGTGACCGAATTTATACGAAACGGTAAGATCTTTAAAGTCGACGGTTCTTTGTGGGTGAAACTGCATGTTGTAATTCGAAAAGTTTATATACGAGCGAGAGCTTTACTGGGAAAAATTAAAAGGTTGGTGAAAAGAAAATGAAGTTTTACATTGGGGAAATGGTTGTAAAGATTAAGGAGATTCCTGAGCACCCGGTTTTGAAAAGTTTTTTTAGACGCCCTGCACCTGTTGATTCAGAAGTGACTGTAAACTGGGAAGTTAATGTCGTATCAGAACAAGACTGGCATTATGAGGCTTGGGATTGTGTTGACGGCATTTGGTTTACAGCACGTCGTGGTCATATTCTCAAATATGACGGTGCTAGGAACTTTTTAATTCTTAATGTTATGGACAGCCTGGACCCCAGAGATTTGTATTGGATTCGTCGTGATTTGTTCGGCGGTTTCGGGAGTGTAAGTTGTCAGCAGATTATTCATAGTTCGGCTGTGATTAAAGATGGTAAGGGCTATGTGTTCAGTGCACCTAGTGAAACTGGAAAGACGACTCTGTTCAATAACCTTTCGCCTTATGTAGAGCAGGTGAATGATGAAAGTAACTGGGTTTATCAGAATAATGACGGACAGTTTATGCTTGTGAATCAGAACTACTATTTTGGTTTGTCTGATGTAAATGAAGTTCCTTTAGCGGCAGTTTATCTTCTTGAGCAATCACCTACTTGTTCGATTGTTGAAGAAGTGGATGTGATGGAGGCATTTACAATTCTTTTATCAATTCATGCTCCATTTGATTATTATGATCCGTTCCTTGAGGATAGAAGTGCAGCAATTCGTCATTTGCAGAAAAATTTTCCTATTAAAAAATTTCTGGTTAATTTAAAGCCGGAAGAAATTGCAGAGACTTTGTTTAATTAGTCAATTTTTTAATACCGCAAAACACAATAAACTTTACTTAAAAGCCTTGTTTGATGCTTCTCGTATCCAATAAGGCTTTTTTATGTTTGTCAGACTTACATATATAACTTACATTAATCATATTTTTCTGATTGACGGAGACAATTTTTACTCAATATTAAGCGACTGTAAAAAAATAACGAAAACCTAACAAAATTAATATTTAAATTGAGGGAATGTTTTGGAAAAGGTAAATCATTCAACGAAGGTTGTTCTGGGTGTGCAGCATGTATTTGCGATGTTCGGTGCGACAGTTTTAGTGCCGGCATTAACAGGTTTGAATCCCAGTGTTGCTCTTTTAGCGGCTGGTATCGGAACCTTGCTTTTTCACCTTATTACTGGTGGAATTGTTCCGGTGTTTCTTGGTTCTAGCTTTGCTTTTATCGGCGTAATTAACAGCATTAGTAAGTTCGGAACAGACAAATTCAGTCCTGAAAATATGTCGTATGCTCTCGGCGGACTTTTCGGTGCAGGTATAATTTATCTGATTCTTTCTGGAGTTGTAAAACTTTTCGGAACGAATTTTATTAAGAAGCTGTTTCCTCCTGTTGTAACTGGTCCAGTTATCATGGTAATCGGGCTTTCGCTTGCACCAATTGCGGTTAGCATGGCGAAAAACAACTGGACACTTGCTCTTGTTGCGATGCTGACAATTGTGGGAGTTTCATGCTTTATGAAGGGATTCTTTAAACTGGTTCCAATTCTTATTGGTATTTTGACTGGCTATGCTGTTGCCGCAGCGATGGGACTTGTTGATTATTCAGCATTTGAAAACTCGAAACTGTTTATCTCCTTTTCAGACTTTACTTTTCCTAAGTTTTCAATGGACGCAGTTCTAACAGTTGCACCGATTGCTATTGTATCTTTCATGGAACACATCGGTGATGTGACAACAAACGGTGCGGTTGTAGGTAAAGACTTTTTCGAGAAACCAGGTCTGCATAGAACTCTGATGGGAGACGGTGTAGCTACTATTTTCGCATCATTAATTGGTGCACCTGCAAATACAACTTACTCGGAGAATACCGGTGTTCTTGCGGTTACTAAGAACTATAATCCAGCGATTATTCGTATTGCGGCGGTGTTCGCTATTATTCTCGGTGTATTCAGCCCACTTGGTGCGTTTCTAAGAACTATCCCGGTTGCTGTGATGGGTGGTGTTAGTTTCATCCTTTTCGGTATGATTGCATCTATCGGAATGCGTACAATTGCCCACTCAAAACTGGACTTTAATAACAGTCGTAACCTAATGATTGTGACGCTGATTCTAACAGCCGGCCTTTCAGGCGCCGAGTTTAAAACAGATGGAGGAGTTGTTCTAACAGGTATTGGTCTTGCCGCACTTGTCGGCATGGTCGCTAACCTTGTTTTACATATAATTTTACCAGATAACCCAGATAACGATTAGGAGTCGTAATGAAAGAGTTTCCAAAATTGACTGTGACAAATCATCCGTTGATTCAACACAAACTTACTTATATTCGTGATAAAGAAACACCGAAAAAAGTGTTTAAAGAACTGGTTGATGAAGTGGGTACACTTCTAGCTTACGAAATCACAAAAGATCTTCCTATGAACGCAGTTCAGGTTGAAACACCCCTTGCAACAACGACTTGTAAAAAGATTGACAGCAGTAATGTGGTTCTTGTTCCACTTCTTCGTGCTGGTCTTGGCATGGTTGACGGTGTTCTAAACCTGATTCCAAACTGTGCAATTTGTCACTTGGGGCTTTACCGTGACCACGAAACAAAAGAGCCGGTAACTTACTACTTCAAACCGATGCCTGAGCCGGAAAAGAAAATGTTTATCATGGTTGACCCTATGCTGGCAACTGGTGGTTCTGCAATTGAATCGGCGAACCTACTGAAGCAAAACGGTGCAAAAAATATCAAATTCATGTGTCTTGTTGCGGCTCCTGAAGGAGTTGAGGCGTTTTCTGCAGCACATCCTGATATTGAGATTTTTGCTGCCGCTCTTGATGAAAAACTTAATGATGATGCATATATCATGCCGGGTCTAGGTGATGCCGGTGATAGACTTTTTGGAACTAAATAAGGGATATTACTATGTTGGAAAAATTCTTTAAACTAAAAGAACATGGAACTGATAAGAAAACCGAGATGATGGCCGGTTTGACAACGTTCCTAACGATGGCTTATATCATCTTTGTTAACCCGATGATTCTATCTGCAACTGGAATGGATAAAGGTGCGTTGATGACCGTTACAATCATTGCAGCTGCTTTTGGTACTATTCTTGTTGGTGTTTGGGCAAATGTGCCGCTTGCAATGGCTCCAGGTATGGGACTTAACGCATTCTTTGCTTACTCTCTTGTTTTGGCTGGAGTTGTGCCAAATTGGCAGACAGCTCTGGGTGTGGTGTTCTTCTCTGGTATTTTCTTTTTGATTATTACACTACTTGGAATTCGAGAAAAGATTATCAATGCGATACCAGTTTCGCTACGCTTATCTGTGGCAGCCGGTATTGGTTTGTTTATCACTTTCATCGGTCTGAAAAACATGGGTGTGGTTGCAAATAATGATGTGACTCTTGTTCAGCTTGGTGAATTTTCGGTTCCGCTTCTTCTTTCTCTAATTGGACTGATTGTAATCGCGGCTCTTGAAGTAAAGAAAGTGAAAGGTTCAATCCTTATCGGTATTTTGCTTACAACAATTCTTGCAGTTGTAACAGGTCAGCAGGCTCTGCCAAACGTGAGTGATGTGGTGACAACACCACCTTCAATGGGGCCTATCTTCATGCAGATTGACTTTGCTCAGGCTTTCTCATTCGGACTTATTAGTGCGGCGTTCTCATTTATGTTTGTAGACCTTTTTGACTCTATCGGAACTATCATGGCTTGTGCTCACAATGCCGGTATGGTTGATGAGGACGGAAACATTCAGAAGGTTGACAAAATTCTAGAAGCTGATGCGATTGCTACAGTTGTGGGGTCTTGTCTGGGAACAAGTACAACTACGACTTATATCGAATCTGGTTCTGGTATCGCTGCCGGAGGACGTACAGGTTTGACCTCTGTAACAGTTGCTATTCTGTTTCTACTATGTCTGTTCTTTACTGGTGTGATTGGTATTGTCCCAGGTTATGCAACAGCGCCGGCACTGGTGATGGTTGGTATTCACATGTTTAGAAACGTGAAAGAAATTGATTTTAAAGATATCGAAGTGGCAATTCCTTCATTTTTGACAATTATTATTATGCCGTTGACTTACAACATCAGTCTTGGTATCGCTTTCGGATTTATTTCATACATCATCATTTCTGTTGCATCAGGTGACCGTAAGAAGATTTGTCCGACAATGTGGGTTATCGGTGCACTTTCATTGATTCAGCTTTCTATTGAATGGAAGGTTGTAGATTTCGTTTCAAACTTATGTAACAGCACTCCAGCAAACTAGGAGATTATTTGATGGATAAAGTTTTTATTTCAGCAGAAACCATGGAGCAAGATTCATGGAAGTTCGCTCTACAACTTAACAAACTCGGTGAACATTTTGACTGGGTTGTAGGTGTGACACGTGGTGGTGCTCAGATTTCTGTTTACGTTCAGGAAGCTCTTTCACTACTTTCAGAGAATACAAAATCGTATGCGACGATTCATGCTTACAGCTATACCGGAATCGGTGAAGCAAAAAGTACTGTGATCGTACGTGATCTTGAGCCGCTACTTGAAGATATCAAACCGGGTGATTCAATTCTAGTAATTGACGATGTATTTGACCGTGGTGTGACCCTTCATGCGATCAAGGTAAAACTTGAAGAGCGTCTAGCTGAAAAAGAGGGCGCAACCGTAAAGCTGGGGGCACTTTACTACAAACCGGAAAATAGTACGGTTAACATTGCTCCGGACTACTACTTCAAAACCTACAAAGGCGACGACTGGTTGGTCTTCCCGCATGAACTTTGCGGATTGACTAAAGAGGAACTTCGTCACAAAGGTTTCCCAATCGACGATTGCTAATCTCGTCGTTATATTACACTTTAAAGCCTCTACTGAGTTGTCAGTAGAGGCTTTTTTGTTACGTAAAAGTTAAATGAACGATTAATTCTCTTCCTGGAGATAAACCGCCAACGCGTGGGTTATCATTGCCATCTTATCATACGAAAGTGTGTCCGGAGTATCAAATTCTGTGTGATAGTTCTTATTCCGCATAAAGGCAGTATCAGTCAGCATTATTGCCGGAATGTCAAATTTCCAATAGTTACGATGATCTGACAAACCAGTGATTGACTCCATAAACGGAAATGCCATTTTTTCAGTCGGTAGTTTTGAATACATTTCCATATATTTCTTCATTAACTTTGTTTCCGAACTGCTATCCATATTGCCGATAACTCCAACAAAGTTGCCGACTGTAGGATAAATCAAGCCTAAACCTGCAACCGGAAACTCCTGAGAGTCCTCTTCTTCGGAAAAGTAGCCGAGCATTTCTAGACAAATCATAAGCTTTACGTCAACTCCTGCATCGACTAACGATTTTGCATGCACATAGCTTCCCATTTTATTTGTGCCGAAAAATGGTGGTTCCTCCAGTGTGTAGGCTACAAAAATCAAATTCTTAGGTTGTTTATCCTTCGGAAGATTACCTATCACCTTGGCGGTTTCTAATAGAACAGCTACAGCGGAGGCATTATCATCCGCCCCCGGAAGTTCCATGCAACTGTCATAATGCGCCCCAATTACAGTGAAAGGTTTTTGATTATCAACTGGTGTTGTGGCTATGATGTTCTTATATTCTTGATCTGTACGTCTCTGAGTCGATACTTTGTAAACCTGTTCTTCTGTTTTAAGTCCGACGTCTTCAAACTGCTTTTTTATATATTCAGCACATTCGTTTATTGATTCGATATTGCGGTAGTTTCGAGCCTTATCACGATTGCACATGTACTCTACATGATCACGTAATGTTTGTTCTTTGACTGTAACTGGATAGCTTTTCTCGGTGATATTTTTGCCAGAACAACATGATACCAGAAGTGGAGTCGCTACTCCTGTCAATATTAATGTTCTGATCTTGTTTCTTAACTTCATAGATTCCCCTTGGTTTATTGTAAAAGAGTGAACTTTAATTGAATCGCTTGGTTTCAGAATGCAAATCAGAATAATTAGTTGTAACCGTTTTGTAAAATGAAAAAGCCGCGTTGAGTTTCAACGCGGCTTTAAAGTGTAAAACGATCTTATGACTATTTTGTCAGCTCTTTCATTGCTTTTGCAACATCAGTACCAGCTGCCTGCTCCATAGAAAGCAGAGAGTAGGCTGTGACGAGCTCTGGAACACTTTCCCACCAACGACCTTCATCATTGTACCAGGAACCGTTACCACGTTGTGCTTTCAGCAGTTTTGTAATTAGGTCAACACGCCAGTTGCGTTCTTTGCCTTTTGAGTCTTTCACAATGTCGGCATCCATTGCAGTCATCGCTTTAGCAAAAGTATGAATATAGTAGTACAAACCTTGCTGGTCCATTCCAGGATTCTCATCAAGCGTGTAGTTTCGCATTGCCCAATCAAATGCAGCTTTAACTCGAACATCATTTTTGTCCATTTTTGCATAAATCATACTTTTAAGACCGGCATAAGTCATACTTCCATAACCGCGAAGTGTTTTCTTACCGCCCTGAGTTGTCATTGCTCCTGCCTTACTTTCCTCTTTCTCTGGAAGATAAATAAAACTACCGTCATTTTCAGGGTCGCTTGCAACCCAGCCACGGTCATTAGTTTCTTCAAGATTTTGGCAACGGGTTAGGAAAATCTGTGCACGTTCCCACATTTTGTTTGTTTTGTCACGTGTCTCTTTATCCATTTTTTCTACATCTTCTGTCAGATAAAGCGCTTCAAGTGCAAGCTGCGTGTTTGACAGGTCAGGTCGAAGGTTCTTTCCGTAACCAATTCCCCCATAACTGGAGTTGTCTTCAGAGACATCTGTAAACTGAGAATTGATCAAAAACTCGCGGGCATTCTTGATAATTTCTTTATCTTTAGGGTCATTAATGTAGGCGAGGGTGATCAAACTGACAGCTGTAGAATAGTTTGGATACTCTTTAGAATCTTTATTCCAGATTGATCCGTCTTTTTGAACATGTTGGCGAACATAAACCGCCGCTTTTTTTACGGCGTCCTTCACATCTTTACGATCTCCTTCAGGGCTGTTGGCAATTGCCAATGCACAGAGAGATGTCATCGCAGGGTGAAAGTTCCACGAACCGTTCGGCATCTGCTTTTTCAACAGAAATGTAACTCCGCGACTCATTGAAGACTTTGCTTCAAGCGTAATTGTAGTCGGCAGTTTTGATTTAAGGTTTTGAGCTGAAACAGCACTAATTGCCATACAGCCGAAGATTGTCATAATTTTCTTCAGTTTCATAATTAAACTCCTTGTTTAACATAAATGTTTTTTATTTATAAAATGCGTCTTCTAAACTATAACTTAAGCTTAGACGAATTTACCAGCTCTTTATTAAATGTCATTTAGGAAAATATAAGATTTTTGTTAAACACCCTCAATTTACTAGTTTATTCAGCAACAGCGCTAAAAGTGCACCGATGAAAGGTGTTGCTGTCCACCCAGAGAAAACCGCAATTAATGTTTTGTATTTGATTAAATGAAGCCCTTTAATAAAGCTGATTCCGATTACGGAGCCGACAACTGCCTGAGATGATGAAACTGGCACACCGATTTCCGCAAAAATATGAAGAGTGACAGAATGTGCTAACACTGAAATAAATGCGGAGAATGCATCAAGCTGCACAATCCCTTTCCCGACAGTCATCATCACACGTTTGCTGTATGTAATTGTTCCAAGTGAAATAAACAGTCCTCCAAGAAGCACAGCATTTGAAGGCGTCAGCAAACCTTCTTCTGGACCGGTAAAAACCATTGCACAGTTTGCGACATTGTTTGCCCCTAGACTGTAAGCTCCGTAACAACCGCACGCCACAAGCCCGACTCGTAACCACGTATCCTGAAAATAAATATCAGGCTTGATTGTACGAAATAGCAGTGCGAAGAGATTGTATAAAATGACAGTGATAATCATTCCGCCGACTGGAGTTGCAACCCAGCATATAATCATTTTGTAAAACACTTGGTAATTGACCGAGTTGTTTAGAAAAGCCATGCCGAAGATTGCACCACCGATTGCCTGAGATGTACTGACCGGGATCTTGAGAAAAGTCATAACAGACACACAAAGCGCACCAGCAAGTGTGGTAATTGCCGCAGTTTGAAGGTTCATTTCAGAAACACTTTGGAGCGTTTCAATGCCACGTTCACCCTCCATGAACGCCCCGAATATAACAAAGATTGAAATTAGAACAACGGCTCGTCTATAGCTAACCATTCTGGAACTTACAGCAGTCCCGAAAATATTAGCCGAGTCATTGGCTCCCAAACTCCAACCGAGAAATCCCCCGGATAAAAATGCTAACATGAAAAAGTTCCTTTTTTGTTGGTGAGTTGGCTAGTTAGTTTGTTGGTTAGATTTGACTGACTTGATT
This sequence comes from Lentisphaeria bacterium UBA2565, assembly GCA_002340265.1. GTDB lineage: Bacteria > Verrucomicrobiota > Lentisphaeria > UBA2565 > UBA2565 > UBA2565. The sequence continues at coordinate 13,019 of DDLT01000160.1, forward strand.
AAACCGTTCAATAAGCGCCCCACTTCATTTGTCATAACTTTTACATTATTGTAATCAACTTCGTGAATATAACCTAAATCCTTTGCCAGTAAAATTTGATATTTCACTTCTTCAAGAGAACCTCTTGAAATCAGAAGAAATCTTATAAACTCTTTAGAACTTCCACGACCTTTCCCTTCAACAATATTGGATGGTATTGAAACCGCTGCTCTGCGAATTTGTGAAGACAAACCAAATCGTTCATCAGCTAGAAAACGTTTGGTTAAATTGTAGATATATAACACTAGCTGATGAGCTTTCTGAAAAACAATAAGTTTATTTGTATCGTCGTACATTATAACTCCTTAATCCTAACCAACAAATAGCAAACCAACAAACCAACTAGTTAAACAACTCTTTTAATCGCAATCAGTGTCATTGCGTCGGCCAGATCCTGCACGAGGTCAAGCACACTTCCGACTTCTTCTACATAGTCACGTAATTGCAGAGTTTGAACTGTTGCTGCACCGTTGTGAAAAAGTTGATAAATCAGTTTTCGTTCAATTTTATCGCCTTCACTTTCCTTTTTATCAATTAGGCGGTTTAACTGCGCCACTTTTTTTGTGGTGTGAAGCGCGTCCTTTGTGGACTCAATTAACAGTTTAACACTTTCATTGCCTAGAATTACTAATGACGTGACCTCAACGCTCATTTCCGTTGGAATGACAATATTCTGATCATAAACCATTTTTACGATATCCTCCGCTTTATCAGGAAGTTCGTCAAGCTTATCAATCATAAGAAGAATCTCTTCTCGAATTTCAGGAAGCAGAGATTTTCGAAATAGCTCTTCCTCTATTTTTCGACGAAGGTCGTCCGCATCGGACTCTAAATGCGTGACCTTTCGCATCAAATCAGAAAACTCGTCGGTAAATCCGTTTTTAATATGACAAACCGCCGCTTCTTGAAAAACTTCTGAAGTATCTACTACAAGTTGAAGATATTGGTTAATTTTCTCTTTGATCATCTTATTCTTTCTAAACGTAAACATATAAAACCTCGTTGAAATTATCAGAATGTCATACCTTTTAAGATGGTTTTTGCGAAGGCGAAAATCAAGAAAATAAGGCAAATTAGATAAAAAACTTAGTTAAACCATTTTTTGTCTAAAATCTATTTTAAAAAGTTCAGAAACTTCATAAGTTAAACGAAAGTTTTAATGGTGACGAACTACGTCGTTTAAATAATTATTGTCCTAGACGAAAAGGAGTATGGAATGATTCGTAAATTTTTCAAAGTTTCAGCAGTTATAGTTCTCGCAACCGCAATGTCAGCTTGTCGTACAACTGAGTTGGATGACGACTTCGGCTTTAACGAAAATGGTGGTAGTGCTTATTCTGAAGATGGTGGTTTTGTTGATACACCTGTAATGGGCGAAGATACAGGCCTTGGTGGATTACCTGTTGATCCTGTAGACAACTTCAAACCTTTTGCTCCTGAAATGCAGAAATGGGACAACATCTATTTCATGAAGAACAAATACACACTTTCTTCCTCTGCAAAACAGAAACTTGATATTGTTGTAGCCGACATGCTGTCGAACTCTGATTACGCGCTTGTGATTGAAGGTCACTGTTCTATTGAAGGAAGTACTGAATTCAACCGTTCACTTTCTGAAAAACGCGCATTGGCGGCTCAGAAGTATTTGATTGAAAAGGGTGTAAACACTGCAAACATCAATACAGTGGCTTACGGTGAAGAGCGTCCGGCAATTGAAGGATCAAGCGAAGCCGCTCACTCTAAAAACCGTCGTGATGTGTTTATCATGGGAACGAAAGAGTAACTTGTTGCTTTATTGAATTTGTAAGGCGTCCATTGTGACGCCTTTTTTATTATTTATGAAAGTTGGTAAGCTGTTAGAGATAACCTATTAACTACATGCTGACTAACGAACCAACTAATTACCTAAACACTAAAGAACTAGACTATGAATCGTTTCGTTACAGAAATGTCCAAAGAGAAGATTGAAGACCTACGGGAACTGTTTTCCGTTTCTGGCTGGGAAATGAAACAGCCACAATACACTGTCTTTCAAGCAAAAGGTAAAGGCGGAAGCTGTACCGGTTATAACTCCGGAAAAGTTGTTGTACAGGGAAAAGAAACCGAAATGATTATGCGCGAGTTTCTCGGCGTTATTGCCCCCGAAACTACAGCAGAAAAAGAAGATACAGTTGATGAAAACTTTGTTCCACATATCGGGATTGATGAAAGTGGAAAAGGAGACTACTTCGGGCCGCTTGTAACCGCAGCAGTTTATGTGGATGACGCAAGTCGTGAAAAATTGATAAAGCTTGGTGTTCAGGATTCGAAGAATATCAAAAATGATAAAAAGATTCTAGCGATGGCAACAGAGATCAAAAGAGTTTGCTACAACAGTTGGAGTCTCATTCACCTCGGAAATGCCAAATATAATGAACTCTATGACAGAATCGGCAACTTGAACCGACTGCTTGCTTGGTGTCATGCGACGGTTTTGGAAAATACCTTAGAAAAGCAACCGCAGTGTAAGCTGGCGATTTCGGACCAATTTGCCAGATCAAAGCAGACGGTAATTAGTCAACTTAAAGATATGGGAAAACAGATTGAATTGATTCAGATGACTAAAGCCGAATCGGATATTGCAGTTGCAGCGGCTTCTATCATCGCTCGTGCCGAATTTGTCACACGAATGCAGGATATGAGCCTCAAGCTTCAATTAACTGAAAATCTTCCGAAAGGTGCCTCTGCAAAAGTGAAAGAGACGGCAAAAAGCCTCTATGCTCAAATCGGCAATGACATTTTTAATTATGTGAAGAAACACTTTAAAACTACAAATGAGCTTTAAAATGATTGAAGAAAACAGACTCGTTTTATTTAAATACAGATTGGCAATTACCAAATCCGTCGGCGATAAAATCGAAATCGTCTTTGAAGACGAAAAATCGAGAAGTGTACGAGAAAAAGACGTCTCACTTCTCTCTAACGGATCAATCAAAAACTTCTCCGAACTGACAACACTTGAAGGTGATGTGGATACCGCCTGGGAGTTGATGCAGGGAGAAATTGTCGATTTCATGGAACTTTCTGAACTGATCTACGGCGAAGAGTCACCATCGGCTTCAGCTCTTTTTTGGGAACTTCTAAAAGATCGTTCTTACTTTAAATACAATGGTGACTTGTCGAAAATCGAAGTGGTAAGTGAAGAAGAATACGCTGCGGAAATGGCAAAGCGTAAAGCGAAAGAAGAAGCTCAAAAGCGCTGGGAAGAGTTTATTGTTTTGGTCAAATCCGGCAAGTTTGACGCAAACTACCAGGAGTTCTACAACGAACTGGAACAGTATGCATACGGTACGTTAAAAAAGTCACGAATTCTTTCAGAAATCGGCAAAGAGCAAACACACGAAAACGCTCATCGTCTGCTTTTGAAACTTGGTATTTGGAATTCGTTCAATAATCCTTACCCAAACCGTTCCGGACTTCCGTTGGAAAACCCGACACATTCTGTTCCGCAATTACCAAATGAAGACCGTGTTGATTTAACCCATTTAACGTCGTATGCAATTGATGATGAAGGCAACAAGGATCCCGATGATGCGATTTCTGTTGATGGAGACACGCTTTGGATTCATGTAGCAGACTGTGCGGCATTGGTTCCAGAAAACTCAGAACTTGATATGTTGGCAAGAGATCGAATTGCTAATCAATACCTTCCAGAACGCACTGTTAATATGCTTCCGGAAGCGTTGGTTCATCAGTTGGGACTTGGTTTGCAGGAGACATCTCCAGCGTTTTCCATTGCGGTTAAGCTAGATGACGACGCAAATGTTACAGATGTTAACGTTGTGATCTCAACAGTAAAAGTGACACGTTTGACCTATCGTGAAGCGGACCAGATGATTGAAAATGGTTCGAATGAACTTTTACTTGAAATGTATAAAGTTACGCAAAAGTTCCGAGACAAACGCGTACAGAATGGTGCGGCAGTGATTCGACTTCCAGAGGTTCGCACCAAGGTTGACGAAAATAACAACGTTGTCATTAAACCATTTGTTGGTCTTAAAAGCCGTGATTTGGTCACAGATGCGATGCTGATGGCAGGTGAGGGGATTGCAATGTTTGCAGAACAGAACGCTATTTCAATACCTTATGCGACACAGCAGGAAAATACTGCTCTTGAGAAAGTTGATATTGACGGTTTTGCAGGAATGTTTGCCGGAAGAAAACGTTTTAAAAGAAGTCAGATGAAAACATCGCCTGACAAACACGCTGGTTTAGGAATGGATATTTACACACGTGCAACCAGTCCGATGCGTCGTTATCTTGATTTGGTTGTTCATCAACAGGTCAGAAACTTTATCACCGGCAAAGAACTGCTGAGTTATGAAGATATTTTACAACGTGTCGGACTTTCCGAATCGCTGTCAGGATCAATTGCACAATCGGAACGTTCATCAAATCAGCACTGGAAACTGGTCTTTTTGGAACAGAATCCGGATTGGTCCGGCGAAGCTGTAGTTGTTGACGAATACAACGGAACGTACACATTGTTGATTCCTGAACTAAGTATGGATGTCAGAATGAAACTGAGTGATCCGGTAAATCTGAATGATACCTTAAAACTGCAAATCAAACAGGTGAATGTACCTGAATTGATAGCGCAGTTTGTAATCATCGATTAGCGCATTACTTTGACCGGACTGAATAAAATAACGCTTTAAAATAAAATATTGAGGTGAAATATGCTTTTAAACTGGCTTAGAGAAGTTTCTCCAGGTAAATATGAAGATCGTGACGAGGTAATGATTCTTGTCCACGATGACGGTGATGTATCGAGTTTTTACAAACGTGTAAAGAATGAAGATGTCACATCTCTTCCTGATTCAATTCGTCCAATTTATCAATACTATGATGGTATCGATATGTTCTCAAACTCGTTTCAGATTGCGGCATTTAACCGCTCTGTTGAGGTTGAAGGTAAAAAAGTTATCTGTAGCCTTGCAGAACTGGCGGAAATTTGTCAAAATGTGAAGTTTCCGGAGCCGACAGTGCCATTTATGTTGGAATATGCCGATATGGAAGGAAATCAATGGATCTATGCCGCAGCTAAGAACTCGGATAAAATCTACTGTTTCGATACGCGAGACGAGGTATTCGACGTCTATGAATCTGTTGAAGAGATCATCGGCGGCTGGATTGAAGACACCGCCGAAGAAAACCGTCGCGACGGAATGGACTTCTAGAGGCTTCACCTCGATATATGCTTCGCTGTGTTACGTCGCGCAGCTCCTGAATTATGTTCACTTCGTTCACTGATTTATGCTTCGCTGAAGTCTTAACTCAGGAGCGTAGCGACATACCTCAGGTACGCAGTTCCGTAACTCAGAGAGTTTAACGAACATACCTCGCGAACGCAGTGAGCTAAAGCACGACAATTGTGATACCCGGATTTTCAAAACGATAATCCGGGTCTTTTTTTAGCTCGATAAATCGATTCACTAAATCAACCGCGTCTGTGTTTAAGCAGTTAAACTTTTCTCCTGAAATAAACGATTCGATCCGACCATCATTTAGCAAAAGTTCTAGTTCAAATGCCATCTGACGCTTTATTTCGCCACCTCGTCCGCTTGAACCGTATCCATGAATCACACGGACAATCTTGATACCGCGCTGACGCATTCTAACCAGTTCACTACGAAGACATTTAAAAGCCTCTTCTGGTGTCGGGTTGCCTTCTTTTAGAAAAATCTCTGTAAACAGTTTTTGTTTCTTACTTTTTTTCGCAGAAAACTCCTCTTTATCAGTCAAACTTCCCACCAAAGGCACAAAGTCGTTAGAAAGAGCAGGGGACTTTTTTACTTTCTGCTCTTTTGGCAACTTATCCTTTAAGGAGTTTAACTTATTCAATGCGTCTTTATCAAACATATTTTTAGCTGTTTGGGTATTTAGGTAGTTAGGTGATTGGAGGGGATCAAACGTCTTTTTTTGATAAGTTTTTGAAAAAAGATGTTACAGGTTTCAAGACAGAGTTACGAAATAGGCTTGGATATTTAGTTCTTGTAATTTCCAAAGCAACAGTTTTTACATTCTGTAATGCCATCGGCTTTTCAACTTCAATCGTCACTTTAGAAATGAGCTCATAACCAAGACACAAATCGGCCATAGATTCTACGAGCTTTTCCAAAAGGTAGAACGATGAATTTTCAACAAATGTCAATAGCTCTTGCTGCAGTGTAAAATAATCAACTGTGTCCTTTAAATCATCACTTTTTCCAGCTTCCTGCAAATCGGTAAATAAAGTGATATTAAAGATTACTGGCTGCTTCTCTGTACGTTCATGTTCAAAAGTTCCGATAATACACTCGGCACGCAGTTCTTTAAAAATGATCTTATCCATTATATTTGCGCCTTTTTTAGTGCCTGATCAAAGTCGGCAATTATGTCATCAATATTTTCAAGACCGACAGATACACGAACTAGATCAGGTGTCACACCACACGCTTTTTGCTCCTCATCATTCAGCTGACGGTGTGTCATACTTGCAGGATGCAAGACGCTTGTTCGAAGGTCTGAAACGTGAACCACAATTGCGGCTAACTCAAGACTATTCATAAACTTAGCACCAGGTTCACGTCCACCTTTTACGCCAAAAGTCAGAACACCGCTTCCGCCTTTAAGGTACTTTTTACAAAGTTCGTAGTTTTCATCGTTCTTAAGCATTGGATATTTGACCCAACTTACATATGGATTAGATTCAAGCCACTCGGCAAGTTTTAACGAGTTTTCGCAATGACGATCCATTCGCACGTGAAGCGTTTCTAATCCATTATGACACATGAATGCGTTCATCGGACTCATACACGCACCAAAGTCACGTAAAAGCTGTGTACGGCATTTTACGATATAAGCCATTTCTCCAAAAGTTTCAGTGTAACTCAAACCATGGTAACTCGGGTCCGGATCAGTTAACTCAGGGTATTTTCCGTTATTCCAGTTAAACTTCCCGCTATCGATAATCACACCTCCGACGCTGGTTGCATGACCATCGATATACTTTGTAGCAGAATGAATTACAACATCTGCACCCAGTTTAAAAGGCTGACAGAGGTAAGGCGAGGGGAACGTATTATCCACCATAAATGGCACATCAAACTCCTTTGCCAACGTACTGAATTTATCGAAATCAAGTACGTCTGTTCCCGGATTTGAGAGTGATTCACCAAAAACAAGGCGTGTTTCAGGACGGAAAGCCTTTCGAAGCTCGTCAATTGAAGCTTTAGGATCGACAAAAGTAACCTCAACTCCAAGCTTTTTGAGCGTATGCGTAAATAGGTTAAAGGTACCGCCGTAAATGGTGGAAGATGCCACAAAATGCTGTCCGGAACCGCAAATATTCAGAATTGCCATAGTTGTTGCAGCCTGACCGGAAGCCGCCGCCATAGCACCGACGCCACCTTCAAGCGCTGCAATCTTAGCCTCAAATGCCTCAACTGTAGGATTTGAGATGCGTGAATACATATGGCCGAAAGCTTCAAGGTCAAAAAGAGCCGCCGCTTCTTCCACAGTATCATATTTAAAAGTAGTACTTTGCGCAATCGGCAAAACACGCGGCTCACCATTTCCAGGTTTATATCCGCCTTGAATCGCCAAAGTTTCAATCTTCCAATCGTCAGTCATAATAAATGTCTCCGCACATTAAAGTAAAAAGTATCAGTCAACTCATTAGTAATTAAATCAAACGCCAAAACAAGCCGACATTTTAAGGTTTTAGTTAAACAGTCGCTGTAATTTGCCCGAAGCTGATAAAAATAAAAGTTTAATCAATAAAAAAAGGTAACGAAACCCTTGAACCACCTACACCCACAAACTAACACTACCTCATTAACATAACATATAGTATTGACGACATGAAA
>DDLT01000149.1 GCA_002340265.1 Lentisphaeria bacterium UBA2565
CTGCCACTTCGGAGAAGTGGCGTTACTACCTATTTTTTGTATAAAGGTCATAAAATGTTAATTCGTTTAAGTCAAATTCGTGTGCCGTTGGAGTACAACGAAAAGAAATTAAAGCGTGCAGTCGTGACAAAACTGAAATGTCACGTGTCTGCCGTAACTGATATTGAAATTATTTCCCGTTCAATCGATGCGCGTTCTGCTAAAAATCAACCGTCTTATTCTGTAAGTGTCGAATGTGAACTAAATCTGGATGAAGTTCCGAAACACCTTCGTCAAAACGAGGTAAAAGTCATTGAACGACTTGTTGAACCGGAAGCTCCCAAAGTAACAAAGACTCCAGAAAAACGTGTGCTTGTTGTCGGAGCTGGGCCTGCCGGGTTAATGGCTGGCCTTGAACTGGCAAAAGCCGGACTAAAACCGCTAATCATCGATCGTGGAGCCGATGCCGACACACGCTCAAAACAGGTTGACGATTTCTGGGAAAAGAACATTTTGGATGAAGAAAGCAATGTCCTTTTCGGAGAAGGTGGCGCCGGACTTTTCTCTGATGGAAAGCTGACAGCACGAAGCAAAGACAACTATCGAATGAACAATTTCTTCGACGTACTTGTGGAATGCGGAGCTGATCCGGAGATTAAAATTGACAACCTACCGCATGTCGGAAGTGATCTTTTAATGAAGATTTGTCCCAAAATACGCCAGATGATTATTGATGCAGGTGGTGAAATTCAGTTCAATCAGCGCCTCGACAAATTGATTATCGACAACGGGAAAATCACTGCTGCCATTATCAACGGCGAAGAGTTAGCAATAAGCGATTGTGTTCTTGCAATCGGTCACAGTGCTCGAGACACCTATAAAATGCTTTATGAAATCGGTGTAAAACTGGAGCCTAAAGCGTTCGCTGTCGGTGTACGTGTTGAAGTGCCGCAAAAATCCGTTAACAAATCGCAATGGGGACGTTGGTGCAATTTGCCTTCACTGGGTGCCGCAAGTTACAGATTAACCAGAAAAGCAGAAAAGAACTTCAGAAGTTGCTACTCGTTCTGCATGTGCCCAGGTGGAACTGTAATTTCTTGTGCCTCGGAAGCCGAAAATGTCACATCAAATGGAATGAGTCTACACGCACGTGATCTGCCGTTTGCCAATGCCGCGTTTCTAGTTCCAGTTACACCAGAAGACTTCCCAAAGACCGAGCCTGTTGAACTTTCAGGTATAGAATATCAGCGACAAATTGAGAAAAAGGTTTACAAAACCGCTGGTTACGGACTTCCAGCGTCAACTTTGAACGATTTTTTAAATGGCAAAAAGCCGACCGAAATTCCAAAGAAACGTTCGTTTTCGAACTCGGTTCCAGCTGATCTGAACCGCATTTTACCAAAAGAGATTTCGAAAACGCTCAAAGCATCGATTCCACGCATGTTACGCCAAATGAGAAAGGTCTATTTGGATGATGCACTGATTTATGGTGCAGAAACCAGAAGTTCGAGTCCAGTCCGAATTGTTCGTGAAAAAACCAATAATGCAATGGGCTTAGAAGGACTTTATCCGACCGGAGAAGGTGCTGGTTATGCAGGTGGAATTGTCAGCTCGGCAATCGATGGAATCCGTATTGCTGAATCAATCATTCAAAAATACATATAAAACCCCAAAAAATGAGTGCAAACTTCTTGTACGAACTAGCATATCATTTTATTATAAACGCCATTCTAAATGGGAAGCTTTCTTATGGGGCTAAATTTAACAAATTTCAGTAAGTTATAACTTAATTAAAAAGGGAAAACTATGATCATTAGTTCAATCAATCAGTTTTGTCACAAGCACGGTCGTATCGCCGGTGCATTCATCCTGCTAGTAATGGCAATTCCATTCGTATTCTACGGCTACTTCCAAGGAAAAGACCAACCGCAAGGAATGGAACTTCCTGAATCTGTCGGGACAGTTTTTGGTGAAGACGTCGCCTATCAGGACATGGCAATGCGCTATTTTTCTATGACACGCCAGCAGCTTGGGGCTAATCCGGAGCGTGAAAGATGGTTCCTAAACTACATGATGGAAACTGAAGCAGTTGTTCAGGAAGCTAAAAATGAAGGTTACGGCGAAGTAACAAAAGAAGAGATTATTGCGGAACTTGCTAAAAATCCTCGTTTTGCTACAGACGGCAAATTCGACTTTGCTAAATACGATGCTCTTCCTGAATTTGTTAAAGTTGTTACTGAAAAACAGACAACTGATCAAATTATTCAGAAACGTCTAAGCACTCGCATCGAAGAAGAAGCGGCGGCAAAAGTGACAGATCAGCAGATTCGTGACGAATATAACAAGCAGAACGTTACTTACTCACTACAGGCTGTAACTTACAAAAACAAAGATTTCGTAAAATCTGTTAAAGCAACTGATGAAGAGATCGCAAAATACTACGAAGATAACAAAGAAGATTTCCGTATTCCTGAGAAGAAAGTTGTTTCATACGTAAAATTCACAGGTAAAGATGTAGAAGATCAGCTTAACATTACAGATCAAAAACTAAAAGCTGAGTTCGAAGGAAACGAGGAGAAATATATTGAGGTTAAAGCATCTCACATTCTTGTGAAAGTAGATGAAAAAGCAACTGAAGAAGAGAAAGCAGCAAAGAAAAAAGAGATTGAAGAAATTGCGGCAAAAGTCAAAGCAGGCGAAAAATTCGAAGACCTTGCAAAAGCTAAGTCTGCATGTCCTTCTAGCTCGAAAGGCGGTGACCTAGGTTGGTTCAAAAAGAGCGCAATGGTTAAACCTTTCGCTGAAAAAGCGTTTAGTATGAAAAAAGGCGAAGTCAGCGACATCGTTGAAACAGTACATGGTTTTCATATTATCCGTCTTGTTGACGAGCACAAAACACTAGAATCTGTAAAGTCACGTGTTTCAGCAGCGGTAAGAGTTGCAGAACTTCCAAAACTTTCAGGTCGTTCTGCGGACGCTTTCGCAAATGCAGTATACGCAGAAATGGAAGCACCTAAAAACAAAGACAAAGCGGCGATGGATATTTTCACTGCTATCGCTAAAGCTCAAAACAAAACAGTTGCGACAACTGAACCTTTCGAAAACAATGCAACTGCAGTCAAAGGCATCTCTTCACGCAAATTCGGAACTGACATGAAAGATGTGACAGAAGCGACTCCACTTTCAGAAGCAGTAGCAGGTAATGGTTCAGACTACTACGTAGCATGTTTCAGCAAGCTAATTGAATCAAATGTAAAAGAGTTTAAAGATGTTGATGCATCTGTAAAAACTAATATCACTAACAAGATCAAAGACAAGAAAGCAAAAGAGATGGCTAAGAAGCGTGCCGACAAAGCACTTGCTGACGCAAAACGTGCAGTTGAAGGTGGCAAGAAATTTGAAGAGGTTTCTAAAGCGCTAAAATTTGTTGATATCAAAGATTTCAAAGCAAAAGAAGTGCCAACTGGTCTAGCTGCAAACGTCGACGTAAAATCACAGCTGGAAGACAAAAAAGTAACTGATTTCTTCGGTCCTGTTGAAGGAAGCACTGGTTACGATGTGGTTTACGTAAAAGCAATCACTCAGGCAACTGACGAGCAGTTTGCTAAAGACAAAGACCAGATTACAGAAACTGTGAAAAACGGTGCAAAAAGTGATGCATGGATGGCAAAGCGCAAAGACATTATCGAACGTGCAAACATCACACTAATTGAACCATGGGCGGAAAAAGAAGTAGTACCTGAGACTGCTGAATAACCCACCACTTCAATAAGTTTTCCCAAGCGGGATGGCCGAAAGGCTATCCCGCTTTTTTGTACCCGTATAAAGAAACAATATCACACTCACACATTGAACATCACTCCGCCAACAAAAGTTCCAGAGACGCTACCTATGAAGCTATAAGAACGCTTATAGTGAAGCTCTAATAAGAAACGTACCTAATGATCTCCTCACAGAGTCCCCTCACCTTCCAAAAATCTCTTGATTGCGCAAAAGTGTACACTCACAAATCATTCCCCCTAAAATCCTTAAAAGTACTTAAGTATATTAAAACAATCTAGCAACCTCGATTAATTCGAGTGAATCGATTCTTTCGAGTTATTCGACTAAATCGATGAGTCTAAAAACAAAAAAGCCGG
>DDLT01000299.1 GCA_002340265.1 Lentisphaeria bacterium UBA2565
AATCTGAACTACCCAATCTTCTGCCTCATAACTGGCAAAAAACACGCTAATTCAACTTTTTTTCAAAAAAGATTCACAAACAACCGACCTAAGTTGACGCTTACGTCGGTACGTAACTTTTGCTTAAAAGGTTTTCCTTTTGCTTCGTCGGTACGTAACTTTTGCTTAAAAGGTTTTCCTTTTGTATGTGCTCAGCCTTGAGTTAGGGTAATTCGTCCTCTTCGAGGGCGGGGGGATTGTTTATACAACACCCCAGGTTCCCGTTGGTCACCTGGGGCTATTGAGAATTATTCCTCTTCGAGGAGGTTTTAAAACGGTAATTCAAGGGTGTACGATTGTAAATCATACACGCAGACTGTGGACAAACCTCATGTTTTTATAAAAAGGCATCAGTAGAGCCACTTCTCCGAAGTGGCATTCAGGCTGTGGATAAACCTCATGTTTTTACAAAAAGGTATCAGTAGAGCCATTTCTCCGAAGTGGCATTAACCTCAAACAGCATCATCCATTTCGGAGAAATGGAGTTACTTTCAACTTTGTCAACAAGCTGATACCCGTTCTTTATATAGAGTTCTCTACATACTGTTTACCGTACACTGTGAACCGCATACTATTAAAATAGAGCGGTTTTGTTGGTTTGAATCCAGCATTTTGAGTCATCCGGCAGGACGATGTGAAGCCATTCGTCGCGATCTTCCAAAATTTCGAATTCGGTGCCGTTGTGAAGTTTTCCAGTGAAGGCTGGTTCGTAGATTAAACCGTCACCTTGTCTTGCTACTACCTCCTGAGCGGTGATGACACCGTCATAGTTTTCGGATAGTTTGTGAATTGTTATAAAACTGCTGATTAGAAACAACGCGGCAATTGATATTGCTGTGTACGCTATTTTGTTCGATCCTTTGCTCTTACCGTAAAGTTGGCGGGATTTGATAGTCAGGAAGATCGAAAGTGTTACAATCAGAATGGTCAACTGTAGGTTGATTGGCAGTTTAGACCAGACAAAAATTGAGCTGATTATTTTATCAAGTGGACTTTCTTTGAATTCGTCTGCAACCATTGTTCTGACATAGTTCAGGTTATGGTTTATGTCTTTGTTTAATGGGTCAAGCAGTCTTGCTTTCTGATAGTTTAGAATGGCGCGACCGTTATCTCCGGTTCTGAAATAACAGTTTCCGAGGTTGTAGAACACCGCACTTGTCGGTTTTTCTTTGACGATAAATTCATATTGCAAAATCGCTTTCTGATAAAGGTCGTCGGCTTGCTGCGGGTTTTCCAAACTTTGTCTGTTGGCTTCAAAAAAGTTTTCGTTGGCTTTATTAAAGTCTGCTTCCACAGATGCGAAGGTTTGCAGAGAGATTATGATAAAAAGTATGAAGAATTTAGGCATTGTCGATTCTCCCGTTGATAGATTTGATGATGTTTTTCAGTTCTGAACTGCTGATTACGGCAGTTGTTTCGGAATTTGGATTAAAGCGTTTCTGTTCCGAATTTCGATAAAGCGTTGCTAAGATCGTCTGCTCTTTGTCGGAAAATTCAACAGCTGTTTTGTTTAGAACCTCTTTCAGGTTGTGAGAGTTTTCCGGAATTGATAGTTTATCGGAAAAGTACTGACGAACGGCATGTTCAAGACTGTCCACTGTTTTGATATTTTGACGCTTGAACTTCTTGTAGGCATTTCGAATCACTGCCTGTTGTGGATCTTTTAAATCGCGACGATGTCCGGCGGTCAGAGTAACAAACAGCCCGAAAAGTGCCAAAGGTAGTATTATCGCCAATTTCAGTAAAGTGGACGGAGAGGTCAGGGCACTGTTTGAGTCCGTCAGACTGGAATAGTTGTGACGAATTCCATCAGGACTTTCTTTTAGTTCATTTTTCAGTTTCTTTCCGTCATGTAGTTCAGCATCAAAAGCGGTGACGATTTTCGCCTCTTTTACAGTCAGCGCAATCGGTTCTGTTTCGACTACTTCATATTTCTTGGTCTGTGGGTTGAAGTAGGTAATCTTTAGAGCTGGCACCTGTTTTGTATCCGGAGAAAGCGGACGAATACTTTTACTAAACTTCAGAGTTTTCGCTGTTAAGTCCGGCAGTGCCTGTACGCTGTTGACGGAAAAGTAGGACTCTATCAACTTGTTATTTTCCAAAGGGTCGACTTCAAGTGTTTCAATAAACGGATGATTGCTCATTTCGATGTTTAGAGTCAATGGATCACCGGCATGCAGTACTTTTGGTGTCGCATCAGATGTCATTTTGAACGGTCCGATAATTCCAGAAAAGTTCTCAGGACGTCCGTCGACTGGAAGATCGAGAATGTTCAGAGTGACTGGTTTTGATTTTATAAGATATTTTTCAAATGCTTCATCACTGTCGACATCATCGAAGAACTCGTTGTTGAAGAAGCTCGGATAGGTAGGTGCCCAGCGTCGACGTGCTTCAGTTTGAACTCGTGATGGCACAAATGATGTAATCATTTTGATTGGTTCAAAGGTGTATGAGCCAGAAGTGGTGATACGGGCTGTTCTTTCAAAAGTGATGAATTCGTACAGCTGATCATCCATTTTCACTTTTCCACGTTTACAGATGACGCGTTTCTGTGAAATCGGAACGCCGATGGTTTGCGACTGTCCGCTTTTCGGGGCTGAAAAAGGGACGAAAGTGTCGACATTGCGATCAGTAAAAAATGGTGCGGTACATTCTACGGCACGATAAGCGTAAAATGGCAGTTTACTAAACCAGGTTACTTTTAGCGGAAACACCTCGCCGACGTAATACTCGTTATCCGGAATCTCTACACGGATGAAGACATCGTCACGGGTTTTAGGCTGTTGCACATCAAGAGTCATGGGTTTGCTGAATATTTCTTTGCCGCGAGATAGTGCTTTTACCGCAGGAATTGTCAGTTTTCCGGATTTATGCGGAATGATTTTGTAGCGTGAGACGACTCCGGTTTTGGTGACTCCAGACTGATCGAAAATTACAGATGCATTGTCAACTTTTCCAATGTGATCAATTCGTGCCTGAGTGTCTTTATCCACAATAATATCCAGAATAAAACTCTGTTCTGTGAAAAACGATTTTGACTTTGTGAACGCGGTGATTGTCGCCTGTTTCTCTGCGACAGCCGAAACCGTCAATATGAATAATAGTATTAAATTCTTTACCATGTTACCTCTCCTTTAGAATTCTTTCCGCCGTTTTTCTTTGAGTTCTCGGAACGGCTTTTCTGTAGTTCTTTTTCTCTTTTTATCAAATCTTCAACTGAATCTTTTGGTAAAAGGTTCTGTTGCTCCATGCTGTCTTCAAGCTGACTGTTTTCGCTGTCATCCATTTCCATGTTGTCGCTGGACTCGTCGCTTTCCTCTTCGTCGCCTTCCTCATCACTTTCGGTCTCTTTGCTGTCTTCGCTATTTGACTTAGCCTGTTGATCCGAACTCAATGCAGACAGCGCATTGGTGATTTCTGCACGGGAACGTGTAGCATAATTTGTACGCTTTGTGAGATCATCCAGTTGTTTCAGCTCTTTCTGAGCAAGGATCGCATTTTCTACAAACATTTTGACAAAAGTCATCAGTCCGGCACCTTGGTCAAAGTCTTTGAAGTCTTTGATATATTTCTCCAACATGGCTTTAGACTCTACTGTCAATTTGTTGGTTTTAAGCTGCTCGGCATTTCCCTTTTGAGCGACAACTTTAAGTGCTTCTATTTGGGATGCCAATGCGAGCTCAAGTTGTTTTTTCATTACAGCGACTGCTTCCTGAAGTAGCTTCTGATTATCCGCTTCTTTCTCGATTGCGTTTATCACCTTTTGTCGAGCGGTTACAGTTAAAACTAGGTTGTCGCGATAGTTTGTTTTTTCTTTTGCGACAAGTCGATACAAACCTAAAGCCTGATCAAGAAGCGCTAATCGTTCCTGAGGCGTTTCAATTTCTTTGGAGTTTGCAAGTTGTGTCAATGTCAATGCGAGGTTGTAGGAAAGCGTGACGCGTTGCTGTCTATCATTTGTCAACTCCAACGCCCGGTTATAAAAGCTAAGCGCAAAATTGTAGTTTTTTGCTTCAAAGCAACCGTTGCCCAATTCAAAGTATTTCTCGGTTGTTGGATTTTTTTCAGCTTCTTCGGTTAGTTCAGCAAGTTCCGCATTATCAAAGGAACAGGTGAAATGGATTACAAAAAGTCCGGCAACTGCTTTTTTGATAGCTCGTCGATCTGAAATCATTAACGATATGAAAAGTAAAACTAAACCAAAACCTAAGAAGATGTGGAAAATATCATCATAAACAATGTTTTCATGATCGCTGGTTTGAAGTCCTGCATTCATAGATTGCAGATCACGGTAGGCTTCGTCCAATTTTAGGCTTCGTGTTCCGGCTGGAATATAAACCGCCCCTTTGCAGGCTTTAACCAACTCTTTCATCTTCTCTGTTTCCAGTTTTGTCCAGATTTCCTGGCCGTCTTTTTTCAGAAATTCGCTCAGATTATCCGGGTTTGGAATTCGTGCGCCGTTGATGCTGTCACCGAGACCAATACAGAATAGTCGAATCTGTTTCTTGTTAATTAGGGCAATTTCAGTTTCCAATTGGTTTGACTGGTTTCCACCGTCACTAATTAAAATGATGTTCTGCGAATTGTTTTCTTTACCGAAAATTTTGTCACAGGTTTTGAGAATAGCATCGGAAAAACGTGTGCCGCCTTGAGATACTGAACCCGGGCCGCAGTGTTCGAGCGTTTCTAGGAAAAACTCTTTATCTGTGGTTAACGGGCATTTTATCGACGCAGAGCCGGCAAATACAACCAGCGCAATACGGTGATTTTCCAGTGACTTAACACAGTCTTGAATATACATTTTAGCACGCTTTAAACGATTCGGCGCTAAGTCCTCCGCCAGCATACTGTGAGATACATCTAGAATGAAGGTCAGATCATGACCTTTTTTTAGAAGATTTTCAGGATGCGGGTTGTTGGTAGGCCGTGTTAAGCTGAATACGAAAAGTGCAAAGCTGATTGTCATTAAGGCAATTCGCACTTTTTGTCGAAAACCTATTTTTGCGTGTTCCGGCTTTGATGGCAGGAATTCGTGTAGGTCAGCAGTTCGCTTACGAAACTGATAAATCATTAGTCCGGCAAAAGGCAGAACAAGAATCAACCAGCCGAGCTTTTCGGGATATCGTAGTATAAATTCGTTCATTATGATGTCGTCCTAAAAATAGTTGCAGTTAGTAGAATCTGAAGGAAAAAGAGGCTAAGCGCTGTGATCAGGAAAAGTCGAAATGCGTCGTCTTTTTCTCTAAATGTCGTGGCTTTCAGCTCCGCTTTTTCCAGACTGTCAATCTCTTTATACACTTTGCGTAATGAATCGTAGTCGAAGGCAGAGCGGAATACACCACCTGTCATTTCCGCCATTTTCTTAAGTACGCGGTCACTCGCCGAAGTGTCGGCCAAGGTTTTAACGCGTTTGTCTTCAGAAGTCCGGACACTTTGATCCATTGGAGCTTCTTTTATGCTGATTGTGTAAACTTTTACACCCCATTCTTTCGCCAAAGCTGCGGCTTGAAGCGGAAGGTTTTGTCCAGAGTTATTTTCTCCGTCTGTCAGCAGAATAAGCACCTTTGAATTGATATTTTCAGTGCGTTCGTAATTGGACAATGCAGCAAGACGTGCGGCTCCGAGTGCAACTGCATCACCATACGCGGTTCCGTCTTCATTCGGGCGGTCATTTACATTCAAATCTTCTACGATACTAACCAAAGCCTGATGATTCTCTGTCATCGGAGACACTGTGTCCGCATAACGCGCGAATGTAATCAATCCCAGCAGATCGTCGGGACGTCCCGCAAGTTCTTCGTTTCCTGTGATGAACTGCTTTACCACATCTTTTGCCACTTCCATTCTGGTCACATTTTCATC
>DDLT01000031.1 GCA_002340265.1 Lentisphaeria bacterium UBA2565
AAGATACTGGATAGTTATAACGCAAATCTCGCTTAAAGCTTTTACGTAACCTTAGTAGAGCGTCAGTCTGCTCTTGTTCAGGAAGGTGCATTGAATCAATAAGTATATTCTCAGCATCCTGCCCGATATAATTTTCACTATCTCCCCCATAAACTATTGACGGCGTTTTCTCATATCCATGTGAATTACGAATTGTCTCCGCAATTTTTTTATCTTCATTCCACCAACACATTGTGGAGTACGACGTCCCAAAATCTATTCCTAATTGCATTTCACCGCCCTTTATGAAAAATCTACATCATCCCATGAATCATCTTCAAAAATGTCAACAGAATCATCCGTAACAGAACAGATATCCTCTATGTTTTCCTGGTTAAAATCATTCTCGACATTATCAAAAGGGTCGTCCTCTAGAATATCTTCAACCACACTTTCCACTTCAGTTGTAAGAGCTACATCCGTAAATTCATCAAATGAAACCATTTCCTGATTCACAATCCCATCAATAGGCATCGCAACAGGGTGAGTGACTTCAACCATTGTATATTCCGGGATATACTCCCCAATTGAGAATTCATCATAGTAGTAAGGCTGATTAATCAACATATCATACTGTTGACACAATGTAGAGAAAAACTCTTCTAAACCGGAAAGGTGCTCTACCGATGGATAAAATTCCACAAAATACTCATATGGCAACTCTCCGATATTTGGAACATGGTCAATACCAAAGTCAGCTGGGGCATTCTCGGTAGACCACATTGTATAACCCGAATCTTCCCAAGCATCTAAAAACTCATCAAGTGGATACTCTTTAGCCACATGTCCAGTTCCCGGATCTGTAATCACCACAAGAGGATTATTCGGATCAGAAGCATCAACTCCAGAAACAATAAGTGCATGATCAGCTATTCCTCCAAATGTAGCATCTTCATGAGCTTCTGATATATCCTCTAGAACACTATTACTACTCCATAACTCTCCAGAATCGACCCCTATAATCACACGCTTACCTTGAGCTAATTCACTCGTTAGGTTAAATATATTGGCATTATGGGTGACTTTAACATCAACCCCATGACTCTCTAAAAGTTTTCCTATATCTGTAAATAGAGTTCCCCCAGTATCAGGAGTGTACCAGCCATTTTTAATTGATTGATTAATTAACTCCTCTTGAGAAACATCAATACCAAAATCATTCAGAATTAACTGCTGACTACGAATTGCACAAGTATCTGAATACCCCTGGTCCACATCTGCACTAACTTCCTCACTACCAGTCATTCCCCATTGACTAACTCCATTTTTTACAGTCAACATAATTAATCTCCTATCCAATATTAATAACTAAATCCAGTTAACGCCTTAATAGTGTTTTGACACTTCAATTTTACTGCTGAATCCAAAGGTGTGAGCCCTGCACCGTTCTTCGTATTCGGATTAGCACCATTCTTCAGTAGAAAGTTCACGCATTCAGCATGATCCAACATAGCCGCCATATGAAGTGGAGTATCCCCTCCATGATCTTTAAAATTAACGTCAGCTCCATACCTCAACAAAACAAACATCATTTTAACATTTCCATTCTGCGATGCCCAGTGAATTGCAGAGTAACCATCCTTCTGTGTCCCAGTACCATTTACATTTACACCACCTTTTAATAATGAAACAACCTCTTCCATGTTGTTACAGGAAATAGCCATTCCCAATTGATCCTCTTTGTTATTACCACAAGCTGTAATAAAGAAGAAAAATAAAGTTAGTATGACAATGTTAACAACAATACATTTTCTCAAAATAAACTTCATAATACCTACTCCATACTTTTATGTTTTTTCATTTGCAACTGTTTTATTTGATTTTGATACTGCTGGATCAAGTTAGCAGAAGCTATCAGTAAAGATGAAACTACAGCTGTAGGTTTATTATCATTTCGCTTTTTATGGTTATTATAGCTGACTTTCGCAGCCTCTAGCTTTTGTTTTAATTGTTCTATCTTAAGGTCAATTAATACATCTTCCTGTTTTGGCGATTGCACAGTCCCTCTAGGGTTATTATTTGTTTGAATTTCATTAAAGAACTCCTCAATTTCACTTTTCTCTTTACCATCAACTGTTATATCATCTGCCTCTTTTATTAGTTTCAGGCTCCCCTCATCTACTCTGACAGATTCACCAAAGTTTCTATTTAAAGTTCGTTTAATTATACGGAATTTACCACTTGTCCTTTCACCTTCTATAAGTTTTATTGCATATTGAATTTCTATAGTTTCTTTCTCCCCCATGTAGCTTTTTCTCACTATCATACTTTGCATTAATAAATAATCACCACTTTCAGAACTCTTAATTTTATATGATTTTATAGGGACATCAGCAAAACTATTAAAATCTTTCGCGGTAAGAATATTTTTAGCGGGTAACATCATAACGGACTTTTCCTTTAATACTGGCGTCTCTCCAGAAAAACTCAAAATCCAGTTAATTATCTCTGTACGTTTTTGTAGGTGATAATCGCTAGGTAAATAATCTAAATCATCCTCGTAATCTTTGAACACATCATAAAAAGAATCTTTTGTAAAAGTTTGTGTTACAACCCACCTTCCTGTAAGTGCCTTTCTCTGACTATCTGTCAGTTCTTGGTTCTTTTTCACTGCACCGAAACTATCAAGAATCTTCTTACGCATAGAATCATATTCAACCTTAGTGATAATACCAGAATCATAAGCGTCCGTTAATTCTGTCAGTTTAGTTTTTATAGTCGTCTGCTCTGCACTCACATTCATAAAGCAAAAAATAAGTAATAACATACTTAACATCACACGAGTTTTTCTCAAAATATACTTCATACTTTTACCTCTATTTTTCTTGTTAATAATAAAATCATCGTCGTCACTTTAATAGAGCAACCATTTTCCACATTCTTACACTGTTTAAGGCGGTCAAGAACTGACTCGCCCTACTACTTGTAGCATATTTTACTGCCGTATTAATAACACATACCTGTACCTGAACATGATGGGCATTGTTTCGGTGCGTAAGTTCTTCCGCCCCCGTAATCCCATGACCGAGTCCCAAACTCACCTGTTCCATTACAGAGGGTGCAAGTTTTACTTTTTGGTGACGAGAAAACTTCAGGTGGAGTAATGTAACTTGAGGGGACACTATAGTTTCCAACAGAAGGATACAAAATTGGTGGTTCTTTCTGTAAGCGTGCCATTTTATGCGGTAAAGGAGCTTTCACTCTTCCCATCCCACCGCATGATCCACAAGGCTTTATTCCACGTCCAGAACAGGTAGAGCACTGAACCACATTGTACCCGACATTATAAAATCCTGAACCATAACAGCTATCGCAAATCAAACCAGTGCCATTTCCCCCACAACCAACACATAAAGCAGTTTCAGGCAGGTGTTTCTGAGTTTCTAAAAAACGAATTCGACTTTTCACAAAGCTTTCATCTGCATTAGTCAACCCACGATTAATTTTAAGAGCCTTACGAAATGCCGATAAAGCTTTTTTACGGTCACCACGACAACGGTGTACATGCTCATAAAAACGAGCGATTGCAATATTTACTCTAGAACTTTTATCTCTGATACTAGACTTTTCAAGAATCTGAATCCACTGTTCATGCCCTCGCCTATTACCGGATCCATTAAACATACAGAACAGGTTATACCCATAAACAGCAGCGTCAGCATCACCCTTTACAGCTTCATGCCAAGACGTTTTATACTCTTTGTTTTTCTGTTGAGCCAACATCACTATATTGAGATTATGATTCTGGGAACCCAAGCTCTGATAATATTGTTCATTACGGTATATCTGATTCATTTGACGCTGTTGCTCAAGCTGCAACTCCTGTTGTTCCAATATCCCTTTGGTTACCCAACCAGTTTCCTGAGTAAAAGCGATTTGAGATAAAAATAACATAGCAAGAACTGCAAATAACTTTTTCATAACTACACTCCGTATTTATATTTAATCATTAATCATATATTCATCATATTCTGCATTATTAAGATGATCTTCTGCCGCTTCAAAATTTCCATTATTAATTTCTATTTCGACCAGATCTCGTTGATGTTTAGCATTATCTCGGTAAGATTGGTTATCTAATTCAGTATTAACAAAATTAGGAGCGGAAATTTTTCTAGAAAACGTAGAACCATTTGATGAACCTTTAGAACTGTTTGAATAACCAGTATAACTTGTATTTGACACAGGATTTTGTTTCGTCATTTTATGAACCAAAGCCGCATTTACACCATTTACAGCTCCAACTAAAAATGACTCGCGTAATTATAAATTACTGATTTAATATTTTTCTTGATAACTATTCCATCTGTTCCGTCATATCTGTAAAGGCAAACCTTGGGTCAAGCAGCTTTTGCTCCCCTTTGTGTTCTTTAAGTTTTCCATCACTACTCAAACGTAAGAAAGTAAAATCTTTAAGAAGATTACCAGACTTTTCTCGTAGCGAAATATATCCAACGTCATCCTGAACTAATTGACAGTCTACATGGGTAATAATATCTCCGGGTTGTAAAAATGAGTGCTTCGCATCGTTTTCGATAAAATGCACCATGATTCCATAATTCAAGCCTCTTTTTTCAGCCTCTTCTAAATAAGCTTTAGCTGAGTTTACAACAGCCTTATTGTTAGGGCTATTATTATACTTTAGATATTTATCCAATTGCAGACTTGCATCGGCATATAGCCCAGTACCTATCAGACGAATAATTTTACCCCACATAAAAGCTGGCTCGTCAGTGGGTTCAATTACGCACTTTTTTCTGATATTATCATACCCCCGTTGCATTTCTTTCTGCATATCTGATAGTTTTCCCTGCAGATTATTTATATCATCTTTTTTAATCTCATGAGTTCGTTTAATAGCAGCTAACAACTGCACAAGCTCCGCATTTAAGATATTAGGATTTGTCAAGTTTTTAGGGGAAAGTTCTTCCAAAACAGCCAACGTCTGATTTATCAACTCTCGAGGTTTTCCTGACTGCACCAACTGATCCATAATCATAAGCTGTTTTACATAAACCAATTTCAGCCACAGAGTTGTCTCATAACCTGCTTTATTTGCGAACTCCATCTTTTTCTTAAAAGAGTCCAAAGTCCTACACTCTTTAAGCTCTTTGATATATTTGGTGAATGAATCTGTTTTCTCCATTACCGTGTAAATAGTGTTATATATATACTCAATATCCTGCCTTAGCTCTATGTCAGCTCCAATAGAGGATGTCACAGCTGTCGGTATAATGTTTGACAGTTGGCTAGCCTCAAACTGTGAATTAAGAGAATTGAGAATATTCTCGGCCTCGATAGTCATATATTGTTGCTTACGTTTAACACTTTTATTTTGAGAACCGTCACGCCCATCCCAAATCTTCATCAACCGCTCTTGTTGCGTTTGACTCCAAAGACTCTTAAAGGTTAGTAGATATTGATCAATCCGCTTAGACTGCGATAGCAGTTCCATAGCAATTAAACTTTTAGAATCATACTGCTGCGAAGGTTCAACAGTTTGCGCCTTATTGGTTTCAACTTTTATTTTTGGGTTATCATTTTCGTCCAGCATTAAGCTGACAAGTGCAGTTCCTGCTGATACTGAAAGAATAAAAGAACCAGCAACCAATTTCTTCTTCCATGAAGCGACTCCATTATCACTCTGCCTTTGACCAACTCGTATGGCATTTGCGATCACTGCCGCATCTTCAGGATCCTTAGTCATTGTTAACAAAACAGGTGCATGATGAATATTTTCACAACTATTCAAAAAATCTGTAAAAGCCACATGATGACCTAATGTATCTTTTAACGCCTCGGGTAAACCATACCTAACAGAATCAATATCCATACTACTTAGAGTTGATTCACCATACTTTTCAAGCATATCTGAAAATAGATTCCAACCGTATTCTGCTAAACGAAAATGACCATTTTTCAGGTCTACAACAAAGTGACGATTGTATTTCACATCAATCAACCACTCATGAAAAATATGATCACAAAGAAAAAGGGTTCCATTGTCTTCAACGACATAGCCTCTTAGCTTAGAAATAACTGCTGTTAAATCATGGTCTATCAACTTATCGACAAACTGCTTTTTCAAAGCAATTGGACTAGCAACTAAAACTTCTAAAACAGTTTTAACTTCATCCCAACTATCTGAAATATGAGAATCGAAAAATGCCAAATAATGCCCCTGTACACCATCGGGCAACTGCCTTGCAAGTTTATCAAACGAGTAAGTGCCATTAGCAATATTTAAAAATGTATTATGAGCATAACGATAACTGATACAACGCTCTTCCAACATCTTAATCAACTCATGCTTATTATCAGTCGCTGAGTTAAAATCGAAATCATTCAATCGATACTCTATGTAGGCAGAAATATCAGTTCTGCAACTTTCGGCATTCTCCTTAGAATCAAGATCAATTGACTCCAATTCAGTTTGATTTAACAACTGGGTTATTTCAGGTATCGGCCTTGTGGAAACTATCAGCTTTATCCATTTTGGCAGTTGAAGAGTTGGATCACCCAAAAGCTTCGCAATATTACGATCCTGAGTTTCGTCCAATGCGTCTACAATTACCAATAGTGTTTCATCAACCTCAGAGCTTTGACCTTTTTTATCCACCCCATGCGGGACGGTCACCGAGCTTTGACCAACCCGATCTAACGGTGCTACAACAGCCAACTGATACAACTTCTTAATATTCTCCCAAGTTGTATCACTTTTAGCCAACTCTCTGACAGCGTCAGTTTCTGTTTCACGGAATGCCTCTGGAAAGCGTAAGGCAATTTGATAAGCCACAGTTTTGACAAAATCGATAGCCGGGCGTTGAGAGCAGGCGTAATTAACCAAAAGTTGTTCTTGCTTTAACTCCGCCACTTTATTGAGCAATGCACTCTTACCTTTTCCCGGCGACGCAGTCACCACTGTCACACCGCCATTTTTTGCACAAACTATATCCAGTAACCATTGACGACCTACAAACTCCTGTGATTGAGAAATAGTCGGCATAAGAGTTGGACGTAACCAATCGAGGTTGGAGTACAAAATAGAGTTTACCAATGTTTTTGAACTAGCATCAGCCGGAATTATTCGCATCGAAGTCACTGTGGAGCAGTTCTCTTTTTGCAATTCCTCTAAAGCGTTTCGTGCTTCTACCAACTGAGTTGGGGCTACAACAAACTCCTGACAACCATAAGACGATGCCACCGCAAGTTTTTTCTTGATACCCTCAACATGAATCACCTCATTAGAAACCGAATCAAATTGAAGGGATGAAAAGGGCCAATCCACAATAACATTACCTTCTACAGCAGCCTGCAAACCTACAGCCAATGCCCCCCAAGCAGAACCGACATTTTGGAAAAGCTGATCATCAGAAAAATCAATTTTATCACCAAAGCGCGAAAAAGAGGGATGCAGTCCCCAAGTTTTTTCCTTCGCTCTTTTACCTTCAGCTTCAGGCATTTGACCAAGACAAAACTCCAAAACCTCTTCAGCCAGCTTTTTCATAGAGTCAGGAATAAGGCAACTATGGTCAGTATCCTTACGCCATTCAAAAGGCAACATAAAACCGTCACTTCTAAGTGGCGAATCATCCACCTTATTTGTACCAGAGTAACAGAACAACACCCAGGCCTCGCCAAACGAAGGGACGAGATTCGTAATAGAAATTCTCGCTTCTCCCATTTTCTTAAATGGGAATTGATCATATATATCAGTTCTAACAAAAAACGGTAACGAAGCTCCAAAGTCACGACGC
>DDLT01000079.1 GCA_002340265.1 Lentisphaeria bacterium UBA2565
CTACCAACTGAGCTACACTCGCATTTTTTTATTGTCCCGTACCGGGCTTGCGGGGCTTAAATTAGGGAAAAAGTTTTATCTTTCAAGTTTAAAAATTGTAAATTTTAATAAAAAAGTTTCTGGGGGATTTCTGCTTAACTAAGCAGAAGATTTATATCTCTATGATTTCCCGCAGTTTACCGACAAAACGTCTCACTTTGCAGTTAATGACATTTTTATAAAAAACTAGAACGGCTTGATAATTTTGATGCCGGAAAACTGATTTTTTACCACTTCTTCAACAGATTCTTCAAATAGAATTTTTACGTTTGGACCGGCATCAATTGTGAAATAAATTGGCAAACCTTCTGATCGGAGCTGATGAATTTTATGAATTGTTGCTACAGTTTCCGGAAGCCAATAGATTAGGGGAGGGAATCCGGACAGCATTGTCGCATGCATAGAACAGGCATTCTGCTCAGCTGTTTTTCCTAAAAGCTCAAAATCTTTTTCACGAATTGCATACTCAATTTTGTCTAAATCGTCAGCAGCCTGCTTCGGCCAGCTTTCATATAAATGACTTGTTTCAACCGTCTGATTCATTCCATTGCGTGAATCAACCTTTTTTTCTTCGGCCGTCACTTCGACAATTCCGATGCGGAGTTCATCCCATACAGTCGGTATAAGTTCCGCGTATGAGTCCAACCCGTTCTCATTGGAACCTTTGTTCCACTTTACAAACCCGTTATAAATTGATCGGCTGGCACTGCCACTTCCCATTCGGGCTAGGACAGACATATCTTCATTTGAGAGTTTAAAGCCAAAGAAATCATTTAATGCCATTGTTAACGCCGCAAAGCCTGATGCCGAAGAGGCAAGACCTGCCGCCGTCGGAATACTATTAAAAGTCAATATCTTCAAGTTTAGATCGTTTGACGGTCGAATAAGATCCACAAAATCAATAACTCGTCTATAAAAGCGTGATTCAGGGCTTACACGTTCGTTATTTAGAAACACTTCATCAAAGTGATTATCTGAAAGTTTTATTTCGGTCGCGGTTCCCAAATCAGCAAGCGATACGGATAAACTGCTGTTAATTGGCAGGTTCAGTTCTCTGTCACGTTTCCCCCAATATTTACAAAGAGCAATATTACTTGGGGCAAATGCGCTACCCATTTCCTTTAAATTCAGTTCAGAATTACGAAGTATCGCTTTTACAGTGTCTTTTTTAGTAAACATAATAAACAACTCCTTCCGGGGCAATATTTACATCGATTTTGCTTCCAACCGTTAACTTGTGGTCAATTTTCCCCAGACTGATTATACAGTCTCCTAAACCCGAACCACTGATTTTTGTTCCATAGATATCAGGAAGAGTTCTTACGTTATAAGCAATTCGAGCGAGTTTCTGATCACACACTCCCAACGCGTCCATTAACCCATGATAGAAGTTAAACAGTTTCCCGGTTTTTCCCCAGTCACCTTCTTTTAGAGACTGCTCAACCTCTTCGGTCGTCTTTCCCATCATTTTATAAAGTCGATCATAGAGCTCGGGAAAAAACTCACGTTTCTGCTCCACCACTTCAATCACTTTGTGAGTCCGCATTTTGTAACCACAGTAGACCAGATCTATCGGCGGAAGCGGACATTCGAGTGGAAGCACATGACGACGTTCGTCTTTCCGTATTTTGAGCGAAACTATACCTCCATATACAGACGCGGCGAGGTCGCTTCCGGAACCGTTGCCCTGGACGCTTAAAACGCACTGAACGGATTGATGGAATATTTTGTTATGAGAAAATTTATGACCTTTGAAAATGGTCAGAGCTGTGCAGGTTGCCACAGTTACTGCGGCAGAAGATCCAAGTCCAACCTGATGGGAAAATTGTGATTCTATGACTAAATCAAACCCTTTTTTAGGTTGCAGTAGATTTACCGCGGCGATAATAAACTGAAACACATCATGCGGTTCAGGTTCATGGATAGAACTTTTATATTTCCCAAGAGAAGATTTTATAGAAAACTGTTCGTCAGTTCGCGGAGTCAACTTTACAGTCATAAACTTATCAACGGCACATGCAATGGATTTATACCCGTTAAGCACGGCATGTTCTCCGCAAATCATTAATGAACCGGGAGCTGTGACTTCTATTGTTTTCATGACATTATTTAGATGCTAAGATTTTGTAGCCGAACTCTTCGCAAACTTGTTCAGGAGACTTCTCGGAAAAAATCACGCCAATTCCGCCGTTATCCCCTTTAATTGATCCGGCACCGCAGATTTTAAATGCACCACCTGTATTTTCTTCAACCTTTTGAGCAAACTCCATAAGCTTCTGCGGAACAACTCCAATCTTCTTAAGCAGTAGATTGTTAGTTTTAATTAAGGCCACAGTTTGATCAATTCGCCCACGTTCCAATGCATCACGTAATTTATCAGTAACCGACGCGAACTGACGGCGAAGCGTACTTCCAAAAAGCTGATTACAGAACAGTTCTTTAACCGAACTAACACATTCACCAGTGGTGGATTCAGGCTTTCCAGTGTCAATCAGATACTGTTTAAGAGGAGTTTCTTTAAAGTTTAATGTAGCAACTCTACCGTCATGGTAATAAGTCGTCTGATTATTTATAATGGTTGCAGGATCAATGCCGCTACTTCTTCCATGTTGCAGGTTTTCGATTTTACGAGCAAGACGGAAGATTTCGACATCTGACATAATCAAAGAAAACTCTTCGCGTATCAACTTAATTACAGCGATAATCGTCGCCGCTGATGAGCCCATTCCAGAGTTTAAAGGGATCTCAGAACTGATTGAAATTTCACCCCCATAAGGAAAACGAAACTTCTCGTTCATATGGTGAAAAATGTGAAAAACAATATCAGATGGTTTTGAAAGAATCTGATGTGCTTCTAATTCACCATTCTGGAATTTTATAAGATTAGCTAGATTGCGAAGATAAAGTGAACGAACTTCGCCAAAATCAAGGGTTTCAGAATAGTCAAAATCTTTGAGAGTCACCTTTAACTTTTGTGGTGTAAAAGGTGAGAAAGAAGCTTTGAGAAAAATGTCGCAAGGAGTGGCGATTGCCGGACAGCCATGCACAACTGCATGTTCCCCTGAAATGATAAATTTTCCTGGTACGTTAATTTCTATCGTTCGCATTTTGAATATACACGGTAATGATCTTTGATTTCAGCCAGACGAAACATTCCCCTCGTTTCGTGTTCGAGTTGGAATGTACTGCCATCTTGAGGCAGTTTAAATTGATAAAAGCGTAAATATTCTGAAAAGGAAAGCTCTGTTCGGTTCAGCAACTGCGCTTTATGAGCCTCAGTGTGAAGCTTTTCTTTATAACCTTCAACAACAGTTCCGTAGAAAAACTCACCGACACACCCTGAACCAAAGCTGAAAAGAGCGACTTTCTGTCCGGTCAAATCAGTCTCGGAATTATCAAGAAGTGAGCAAAGTGCAATGTAAATCGATGCAGTGTAGCTGTTGCCGATTTCTTTGTTGTAAATCAAGATCGGGTCAAGCTGTTTCAACAGTTCCTCTTTAGGCTTCTCTGTTTTTGCAGATTTAGCCACCTTTAGATGTGCTTTTACTCCCATTGTAGAGAATGGAAGGTGGTAGCAAAAATTATCAATTTCATCAAAAGCTACACCCGACTTTTCAGTCAGTTGAGCAAATGCTTTTTTTGCTGCTTTGATATACACAAGGGTAGAATATTTTCCATCAACAACCGGAGTCTGACGGTAGTTAGGTCGCCAGAAGTCATGAGAACTTTCTGTATGAATGCCGGTTTTTGGAGAAAGCTCAAGAATGGACGGGTTGGCTGAAATCAGGATTGCAACTGCACCGCAACCCTGAGTCGGTTCGCCGGGAGAATCTAAATCATATTTAGCAATATCCGACATAATCAGTAGAACTTGTTCTTCCGGATTTCGTTCAACAAGCGCACACGCCATCTGAACACCTGCTGTCCCGGAGTAGCACGCCTGTTTAAGTTCAACGGCACGAGTTGTTGAAGGCATCCCCAACAGTTCGTGAACAAAGATTGACGCGGCTTTTGATTGATCAACTCCAGTTTCAGTAGCAAGCATAATGGTACTGATTTTACTTTTGTCGCAATTTTGTACAATTGGATATGCCGCGTTTGCCGCCATAGTTACAATATCTTCATCCGGCGAAGGAAAAGACATACGTTCCTGCCCAATTCCAATCTTAAACTTATCAGAATCAACTCCGCGCTCTTTGGCAAGTTCTTCCAGATTGAGGTAAAAATCAGATGTGTAAAAATTGATGGCATCAATACCGACTTTTGTCATTATAAACCCTTGTTGAACAATATATTAAAATTTGATTAGATAGCACGTTAGAGCATCAGAGAGTTTCTATTCTTTTCTAGTGCTTCAACATTCTCAGCCCCAAGCAGAAACATTGTCGTTACAAACTCTCTTTTAAACTGGTTTATCACTTCTATTACACTTTCGGCAGACTCAGTTGCCGCTTTTAAAAATGGAAGTGCACTAGAGCCAATTTTTGCACCTAGCAATACAGATTTAGCGAGTTCAATACCACTTCGCAAGCCGCCACCTGCAATAAAGTTGATTTTTTCAGAAAAATGTGAGTTTAAACGCAGGCTCTCCGCAGTCGTTAAGCCCCAATCCTGAAACGCGATTCCCAAAGATCGATTCTTTTTACCACGAAATGATTCGATTCGACTCCAAGATGTGCCTCCACGACCAGAAACATCAATGTATTTAATTCCTTCATTATATAAAAGAGAGACATCCGCAGGACTCATACCAGTTCCTACCTCTTTTACCAAAATAGGGAAGGGGAGTTCTTTCTGCAGAGTACCGATTTTCTCAGAGATATTACTGAAATTGGTATCACCTTCCGGTTGAACCGCTTCCTGAAGAGGGTTTAAGTGGAGAAAAAGTCCATCAGCCCCAATCATTTCAACAGCCTCTTTGCACTCTTTAGCACCGAAACCGTAGTTTAGCTGAACCGCACCGATGTTACCACAAATGGGAATTGTTGGTGCTAGATTACGAAGTTGAAATGAACTCACTGCTTTCGGATTTGAAAACATTACTCTCTGAGAACCGACTGCTAACGCCACTTGACACTCTTCTGCAGCAATCGCAAGGTTCCTATTAATACGCTGAACAAGAGCGTCTTCTCCTCCTGTCATAGATGAGATAAGAAATGGAAACGAAATCTTTTTACCTAAAAATGTAGTGGAAGGATCAATCTGGTCCAAATCAAGCTGGGGTAGGGCACGGTGAATTAACCGAATTGAATCATAATCACTTTGATGGCGATCCACATCCGAATCATTCAACACAATGTTAATATGCTCAGTTTTTCGATTGTTTATCTGCTCATCCATCAACTCTTCCTTTCAAGTTTTAGATGCGTCGCCATTAGTTCCCCAGGATTGGTCTGAGCCGCCATTAGAGAAAGTTCACCACAAAGTACATTTGCTGCACAAATCGCCGCTAAACGTCGTCCATTCTCTCCCGGCTCACGTGCTTCACGGCAACCGATAAGTTGAAGGTTTTCGTCAACAAAATCCAAACCTTTACCATTGCCGACACTTCCCACAATCAAATTCGGTAAAGTACAAGAAAAATATAAATCTCCACCGCGGACTTCCGCATGAGTCACACCCTGCGAACCTTCTACGATATTGGCAGCATCCTGACCTGTTGCAAGATAAAACGCTAGCAGCATATTCGCATAATGTGCATTGGCACTTCGTAACCCACCGGCCATAATGGTCCCGATCAGATTCTTCTTAATATTCAAATCGACAATCTTTTCAGGAGTCGTATGTAACCGTTTTTCACAGACTTCACGCGGAATCAAAATTTCAGTAACCACATTCTTTCCACGCCCCAAAATTCCGTTTACCGCAGTCGCTTTTTTATCAGAACAGTAATTACCGGAAATCGAGCAGTATTTCAGATCAGAATAGTTCTCAAGAATCCATGGAAACAGCTTGTCCGCCGCATTCGTCACCATATTATGACCCGACGCGTCACCAGTAGTAAACTCTAGACGCAGATAGAGCAGGTTACCGGCAATCTGATAATTGATATTAATCAGTTTAGCAAACCGACTGCTTTGCGATACCACTTCATTAAGTTCAGAAAGACGTTGTTTAAGCTCATTACCAGCTTTAAGCGCGGCACCGGCATCAGTAGCCTCAAGCAGAATACTACGTGTCATGCGTTCATCGACTACAGTGACCTTAATACCACCTGAAAGTCGAGAGATCAAAGCCCCGCGACCAACCGACGGCCAAAGCGGAGTTTCATAAGTTGCCAAAGGAATCAGAACCTTTTCATTATCAATTGTATTACCCGTAATCAAAACAGGTCCGACAGTTCGCATAGGAATTGGTGCGGGTTTAACGCGAGACATTTGTCCTCCCAAAAGCGCTGAAATATTCAGCAAAATTCATTATATCAATTTTCTCATTTTTGAGTCAAGATAGTCAAAGTAGGCTCGATTTTTCAATTCACCAACAGTTCTACATAAAAAAAGCTCATTTCAATCCCTCCTAAAGCAAACATTCACGGGTCACACTTATAAAAGGATGCTCTATTCCAGCGCAAATTCAGTTAATAGAACAAATGTAATCCGACAGTATAGTTTTATATAATTGAAACAATCTCTATCAGACTGGTAGAGATTTTAATAAAAGCACAAAAAAGTATTTTTAAGTTTGATTAAAGCAAACTCCCTGTTATTTTGCTTGTACTAAAATCATTAAACAGTTTACAGAATTTATACAGGAGAACAAAAATGGGCAAATTGACACTAGGCCTAGATTTAGGCACAAACAGCATCGGCTGGGCTGTTGTTGAAAATAGTAATGGAGAGTTCAAACTAAAAGAAAAAGGTGTGCGTATTTTTCAAGAAGGCGTGAAAATTGAAAAAGGCATTGAAAGTTCTAAAGCAGCAGAACGTACAGCATACAGATCCGCACGGCGTTTGAAGTACCGGAGAAAACTTCGCAAAATTGAAACTCTTAAAGTTTTATCTGAATATGGATTTTGTCCAAAGTTGACTGAAGAAGAGTTAGATGGTTGGAGATATGACAAAGTTTACCCTACAAATCAAGAATTCCGGCATTGGTGGATGACAGATAATCAAGACAGTGAAGCTGAGCGTTTAGAACAACGGAAGAATCCATATTATTACCGTTTTTTAGCAGTTACAAAAAAGTTAGACCTTTCCACATATAATAATCGTTTGAAAATTGGTCGAGCCTTTTATCACCTTGTCCAACGTCGCGGTTTTTTGAGCAATCGACTAGACTCAACTCCAGAAAAAGACTCAGGGACTGTTAAGACTGCAATTGCGGAGTTACAGACAAAGAAAGATGGGAGAACTTTAGGTCACTACTTTTACGAAGACTTATATTTAAAAGGACAAAAGATTCGTGACCACTACACACATCGTGAAGATGATTATTTGGACGAATTTAATCGTATCTGTGAATTCCAGGGAATTGACAAGGTTGTTCAAGAAAAACTGCAAAAAGCTATTTTTTATCAAAGACCACTGAAATCACAGAAAGGCTTAATTGGCAAGTGTGTGTTCGAGAAAAATAAACCGCGTTGTGCAGTCTCACGACCTGAATTCGAAGAGTATCGTATGCTTTGCTTTGTTAATAATATTAAGATAAAAACACCAAATGATGAAAAACTCCGTTCTTTAAATTCAGAAGAGCGTTCAAAAATCATTCCACGTTTCTTCTTACAACGTGACCATTTTGATTTTGAGGATATAGCCAAACAGTTAGCACCAAAGAAACGCTATAGTTTTTATAAAAGTAAAAATCAAAATGATTATCTGTTCAACTACTCAATGAAAACAACGGTTAGTGGTTGTCCCGTTTCGGCTCGCTTAAAAGATATTTTTGGTAATGATTATATGAATGTTAATTTTGAATTCATTCGCCAAAAGGATGGAAAGAAATCAATGATGACAGTTGATGACATTTGGCATGTCCTTCAAACTTTTGACTCAACGGTAAAGCTAAAAGAGTTTGCAATTGAAAAACTGAGCTTATCGGAAGAACTAGCAGAGAAATTTACAAAAATTAAGCTGAAACAGGATTTTGCATCATTAAGCTTAAAGGCAATAAAGAAAATTCTACCATTTTTGCGTGAAGGGTTGGTCTATTCCCACGCTGTATTCCTTGGAAATATCGAGACGATTATTAAAAGTCAATTTAATGGTAAAATGTTTAGTTTAGACAGCAAAGATGTTATAACAAATTTAAAAGAAGAGTTAAAACGCATTTTCAGAATTATCGATAATAAGAATACCGCAATAAATGTGGCTAATGGATTTATAAGTAAAATACGAAACTATCAGATTAAACCTAATGATGTGAGTTATGATAGTATCAATTTAGAACTCGAAGCGGTTCATGGAGAACGAAGATGGGAACGTCTCGGAGAGTCTATTAGAAATAGAATCATACAAGATGTTGATAAGTTAATTGGAGATGCATCATCAACGCGTTGGAGTTTTCATAAGCCGATTACAAAAGAAGATATGGTATGGGAATTTTTGGCTGACAAATACAAAATAAAAAGAACGAAAGGGATATTGTATCACCCATCTGCAATAGAAACATATAAAGATGCACAGCCTGGAAAAGATGGGAAATTATATCTAGGTAGTCCAATGGTTTCCTCTGTACGAAATCCAATGGCAATGAGGGCCTTACATCAATTGAGAAAAGTTGTTAATGAACTCATCAAGCAGAATATCATTAGTCCCGACACAGCAATTAACATCGAAATGTCACGTGGGCTTTTAAACTCAAATGAAAGACAAGGTTTGAAACGCTGGCAGAATGAACGTGAAAAAGACCGTAAAGAATATGCTAAACTGATACAAGAACACTATGATGCCAACAGTTTGGATATAGTGCCTTCTGAAACAGATATTTTAAAATATCAACTATGGATAGAGCAGGGGGAACATTGTATTTACACGGGCGAGCAAATTTCTCTTTCTGAATTCTTAGGCGCTAACCCTAAGTACGACATAGAACATACAATTCCACGTAGTCAGTCATTTGATAACTCGCAGGCAAATAAAACGTTATGCTGTGCGAAGTTCAATAGGCAAATAAAAAAGAATAGAATCCCATTTCAATTGACAAATCATGATGAAGTTCTAGAGCGCATTAAGCCATGGCAGAATAGAATTGACGAATTGAACAAGTTGATAGAAAAGTGTGTAAAAGCATCAAAAGGTGCAGCGGATAAAAACCAAAAAGATAGTGCTATTCAAAAACGTCACAAACTAACCTATGAACGAAACTACCTGCGAGATAAATGTCGTCGATTCACAATGGAAGAAGTCCCTCAAGGATTTAAAAATAGTCAAAAAGTTGATATAGGAATCATCACAAAATATTCACGCCTTTACTTAAAAACATTGTTCAAAAAAGTCTATACTGTTAAAGGTTCTACTGTTGCTGACTTTCGAAAGATGTGGGGGCTTCAAGATAATTACTCCAAGAAAGAGCGTATAAATCATGTGCATCATTGTATCGATGCAATTACAATGGCGTGCATGACTAAATCCAATTATGAACTGTTGGCAAAGTTTTATCATGACTGGGAGGAGTTGTATCAGGCTGGAGCAGATGCAAAGCCTAAAGTTCGTAAACCATGGGATAGTTTTGTCCAAGATATAAAGAGAGTAGAAGATGAAATATTAGTATCTCATTACACCCCGGATAATTTACCTAAAAAGGCGAAGAAAATTCTTCGAAAACGCGGAAAAAAACAAAAAAATGACAAAGGTGAATTTATTTATCAAAAAGGTGACTCAGTTCGGGGAAGCCTGCACAAAGACACTTTCTATGGGGCGATTGAAAGAAAAGCTATAAACAAAAAGACAGGAGAAGAAGAGAAAATAATAAAGTATGTGGTGAGAAAGTCTATTGAAGGTTTAGAAACGTCAGCATTAAAAAATATTGTTGATGACCGCGTCAGAGAAATTGTCGTGAATGCTCGAGACAAAGAAAAGCAACTAAAAAAAGAGATTGACCAGTTATTGAAAGAGCGTAAAAAAGCAGATGAATCACAAGAGCAAATCATAGATAAACAAGTAAATGAAATCAAAGAACGGATGACACTACTTTATTGTATGCCAAACAAAAATGGTTCTCCTATTCCAATAAAGAAGGTTAGACTATATCAACCTACAGTAACCAATCCCCTCCATATCAAAAAACAGCGTGATAAAGTACGCAGTGGTAAACGAAAAGAGTATAAGGAATCTTACCACGTTACCAATGATGGGAATTACCTCATGGCAATATATGAGGGGAAAGACAAAAATGGTAAATTGAAACGGGACTTCGAATTGATCAATAATATTGATTCCGCTAGTTTCTATACTCAGAAAAATAATGATAAAAGCATAGCTCCTATAACGAAATCTGGACTTACTTTAAGAGCCATGATTAAAGCTGGTCAATTAGTCTTATTTTGGGAGGATGAACCTGAAGAGCTTTATTCGTTGCCAAGAAAAGAACAGGTTAAACGTTTATACAAAGTTATTGCCTTTGAAGCGGACGGACGGATTCAGTTTCGCTATCAACAAACTGCGATGCAACAGAGCAGTACGAATAAAGAGGAGATGACTATTACAAAATTTATGAAGGAGAATGCTATTTCTAACTCTTTTATTGACTTTGTTAATCCAAAACTTTGGTTGAGACTAAGAAGAGCTAGTTGGAATTTTCTTGTTGAAAATATTGACTTTAGAATTTCACCAATTGGAGAGATTGAAAGGATTTAATTATGCTTAAGCGGACGATTTTTGTTACCAACCCAATGTATCTTCATCTTAAAGATAAACAGATGGTTATTGAGTCACGGGACAAAAATTTTAAGAAAACAGTTCCTGTTGAAGATATTGGGTTTGTGGTTTTGGAAAACCCGCAGATTATTGCCACAATTCCACTACTAAATGCTCTAAATGAGAACAATGCGGTAACGATTTTTTGTGATAAAAGTCACATGCCGAACGCCATTATGCAACCATTAGCGTCACATTCAACACATTCCGAAACCCTGTCCGCACAGATTAACTGCTCCATTCCACTGAAGAAGCAACTTTGGAAGAAAGTTGTGGAAATAAAGATTAAAAATCAGGCGGCTTTATTGGCTAAACTCAGTAAGAAAAACGAAAGTAAGCTGTTTCGTTTGAGTAAGAATGTAAAAAGTGGTGATATTGAAAATAGAGAAGGGCAGGCGGCACGAATCTACTGGTCGTCCTTATTTGAGGATATTGAGTTTCAACGTGAACGCTTCGGTGAGCAACCTAATAGCCTGTTAAACTATGGATATGCTATAGTTCGAGCTGCTGTAGCAAGATCACTGGTAGGTTCAGGTCTTCTTTGTGCAATTGGTATTCATCATCATAATCGATATAATGCATTTTGTCTGGCGGATGATATGATTGAACCGTTTCGCCCGTGTGTAGATGAGGCGGTTTACTATTGTTACAAAGAAA
The DNA here is from genome assembly GCA_002340265.1 of Lentisphaeria bacterium UBA2565. Classification (GTDB taxonomy): domain Bacteria; phylum Verrucomicrobiota; class Lentisphaeria; order UBA2565; family UBA2565; genus UBA2565. Next base: position 11,550 of record DDLT01000079.1, read on the forward strand.
ATCCTAACCTATTAGATCTGACAACAGAAGTAAAAAAGAAATTACTAAATGTGTTGACAGTTGATATGGATTTTAAAGGTATGAAAACGCCGTTAATGAATGCACTGAGTCGTACGACGGCATCATTGATGCGAAGTTTTATAAATAGTAAAAATGAGCTGGAGCTACCTGAGCTCCTTTAATAGAGTAGGGGAAATAGTAAATCCACCGCTATGAGGTGGACAATGCTAAAAAATCTATGCAACAACAATCAACAGTTCTAAATGCGTACAGAATTATGTGGATATTTGTATTTTTTGACTTACCGACAAATACGAAACGCGAACGCAAAGCCGCTTCACGCTTTCGTAAAGACCTTTTGCAGGACGGATTTGTCATGATGCAATATTCTGTTTATGTGCGCCATTGTCCAAGTCGGGAAAATGCTAACATGCACATAAGTCGTATTAATAGACTGATTCCGCATAAAGGCAACGTATCGATATTGACGGTAACAGATAAACAGTATGGTAACATTGTAAACTTTATTGGTAAAAAGCCTGTTGAAGTAGAGCATGCCCCCATGCAGTTAGAACTTTTTTGAAAATTTTTATTACGATCTTTGACAACTGAATATTTTTCTATATTTTAAGAGCAGTGAACAAGTTCTGTTATCTTTTCACAATAAGGCTATATGCCGAAGGAATATTTTCCTATAGCTCTGCTTCGGTAGAGCTTTTCTTTTTTTAGAGATTTTACTCTGAAAACTCTTCATACCATCATTTTTTTTCTGCTATCTCCCACAGATCTTGAACTCAAAGGTTGTGGATTGATAACAGAACAGACCTTTTTACAACTACTTTAACTTACATCATGTTTGCTGTGTTGTTGTGGATTGATAACAGAACAGACCTTTTTACAACTCCCTTGTGATTTAGTTTATTGATTACAAGGTTGTGGATTGATAACAGAACAGACCTTTTTACAACAACGCCGCTGTGTGGATTAGATTGGTGATTGTTGTGGATTGATAACCAGCCCGTAACATGCACCAAAATGACACAAGTTTAATAAAATAGATTCCATATTGGAACTTTTAAGCAGGAAGACAAGAGAGATTTGAATATATGGAAAAATCACTTAATGAAAGCTTTTGCGCTTTGATTGGCTCAAAAGGAATTGGTCCAAAGTTACTTTCAGAGCTTTTTGTAATTCCTAATTCTACAACGAGGAAGTGGTCTTCAGGTAATTCTCTACCTCCAGACTATGTAAAAAAGCTTATTATGGAGGCACTATTTACTAAATTTTCTAACGGAGAACTAGAACGCAGTATCCTTAAAGGGAAAGCTGTCAGCGTTTTTATGGATAGGCATTTTAACGGTCATTGGTAGTTATCAGTGTAAAGAGTAGGGTAGTTGCTGCATTTTGTAGTAAAGTGTTTTTAACTGTAAAACAGGCAGGGGGAAAGGTTTTAAAACGAATGCTTCTCGATCGCACCGATCGAGCGGCGTGAAGCGAGGAGAGTCGACGAAAGCAGTAGTTTTAAATGGGGGACATATTGTGATTAAGTTTAAACTTTACGCACAGAGGCAAAAAAGAGCGCTAGACAGCAGTAAGGTCTAGCGGTGTCCGTTAGGAGCATAAAAAGTTTTCCCATTTTTTAAAAATGGTATCGCGCGTCCATTAGTTAGTTTTAGAACCATTAACTCTGGCACGGCATCCATTAAGTCGGGGAAGCTTTGCTATTATTCCTTGCCGTAACCGCCTGTATTACGTATTTTGTTAATTGGTTGTTTACGGTTATGCTTTGATGTGGTTAGCTTCTTGATATAGTATTAAATGTTAACATAATTCAATCCAGGCTTTTATACCGGCTCCGGAATATGTTAACATTAGTGTGACACATATATAACGTCGCATAATTACACCAAAGAT
>DDLT01000007.1 GCA_002340265.1 Lentisphaeria bacterium UBA2565
GAATGTTTCCGAACCAGTCAGGTAAGCTCCCGAACCTTTCAGGGTTAGAGACGGAGGCTTCAGGACAGCACACTGAACTCTCAGGATAGGAGCCGGAGCCTTCAGGACAGGAGCCGGAACTCTCATGGTTGGACGCTGAGTCCTCTGAATTGCCCAGGGAGGCTATCCATAGTTTCTATTAAGTACAAAGCTAATAAAAAAATCCCGCTTCCTTGGAGCGGGAGGCGGGACTATGTATTAATCGGGACTTAAATTTATTAATCCCACATATAGTGCCAGTTGTAGTTTAAGTCGATTTGCTGTCCCGGTTCAATTGTTGTTTCCCATTCAATTTTACCGATTGAGTTAAACTTAAACCACCACCATGGCCAGGAATAGCGATGCCACCAATCATGAACCGCTGAGCCGTCAGGTTTATAGCTATCGTCTTCAAACTGGTTGGTATAGGTGATTCTTCCTTCTGCGTCCGCTGAGTCTACTCTTCCTAAAAGGTGACGTGTGACCTCTACTTTCACAGTTTTTTCTTTGAAGTTTTTAAGTGAAACTGAGCCTTCAAGTTCTATTTTTCCATAACTGTTTCGATGCCATTTAACGGCATTTGGAGTTCTTTGGGTCTCGTTGTCCTTTTTGGTCACATTAATGTCTATCGCGCTGGTCAGTTCGATGTCACAGGTGCCGCCAATAGAAGCATAAGTCATACGTCCTTGTGCGAGTGGAAGACCATTTTTCAAAACTAAAGCCGGCGCAGTAGTAAATGGCTGGTCACTTGTGTTCTTTATTCTGATGTTATGTTTCACTGCGGGCTTGTTCAACAGCATTGCAGCTTTTCTCTCTTCTCTATTTAAATCTCGATAGCATTCAACAGGTGCTGTGAAAGGGATGTTGAGGGTATACACATCACTGTATGAGAGTTTATTCTCTGAGACAGGTATCACCATTCGTTCGCCTTTCTTAAGAGAGATGTTCTTTAAGCGATAAAGAAAAAGGTCTTGATTTTTATTAAACGATTTTGGTTCACTGTCTGATGGTGCGCTTCCAAACTCTGGAATCGATGGCGTACTATTGGTCACCATAGCAATTTGGTTAGAAAAAATATTGTGACGATGACGGTTGGTATTCACGACATCCCTTTGAAGTGCAATTGGGTCATATTGACCTTCACAGAAAAAAGACGGCACACCGACAACAAGGTTTAAATCGACATTTTCTACATCAACCATATCGTTAATTAAAGTGGCACTTAGTTTTACGACCACTTCTTTATCATTGATGATATCTATTTTGTAATTTGGAATCCAGCGAAAACCTTTTTCCAGATACATAAGTCCGACTTTTGTTTCTGACTTATCACTATCTTTCAGTTCCAGATTTAGCTTCAACTGGGCAGTTTCTTCTTCTGTAGTGAACTTTTCGGATGTTGATTTTTTAAACGTTATATTATGAATGTTCTTAATGTTTAAAGTTTTAGTCCCGAGGCTTGTTTTCAGAAGAACAGTTTGCTCTGGAGCAACAGGAGGTGATGACGGAGTGGTCCAGTACGAAGTTGTAGTTTGAGTTTCTATTTTAGGTTCTTTAGCTATCAGTTTTAATAATTTCCCTTCATAACTTCTCAGTTGTTGGTTTGAAGTGGTTTGTTCGTCAATTATAACATCTTTACCTATATTCGCCTTTATAAGCTCAGTTATATTTGTGGCTTGTTCTTGTTTAGCTCTTTTCTGTTTACCAGCGGTTACAGAAACTAATTTAGTGTCTTTGTCAGCTGAAAAGGGCCAGAATGTACCGAGAATGGGTTTTGGCACATAGTTTAAGACTGCTTTAGAGTTTGTGACTGGCAAGTCACCTTCGTGAATGACAAAGGCATGACCGTCTTTGAAAACTGTCAGTTCTTTGACGGGCATTTGATTTAGGCTACTTTCAGCTTTTTCTGCGTATAGAGCCGCAATTGTGACGAAAAATGCGGCGGTGGTTTTCTTGAAATAGTTCATACTGGCTCCCTTGGTTGGTTTAGAGTTACAAAAGGTAAGACTATCTTAGAGGGATGTGGAGAAAATACAATATTATGTAACTGACCAGTAATTTTTGTAAAAGTTTGTAAAAAAGTGTCCCGCCTCCTTGGAGCGGGAGGCGGGACTATGTGCTAACTACAGCCCGAGATACTAGACGACTCAGGATTGCAATTTTGGAGGACTTCTCAGTTGTATCGCCTAAAAAGTGTCCCGCCTCCTTGGAGCGGGAGGCGGGACTATGTGCTAACTACAACAGGAGTAGTTTTATGGGTCACTGGAACAATAGTTTAACAGTTGTAGAACGGTCGTTGAACAGTTGCAGAACAATGGTTAAGCTATCGTTTATCCACCGTTAAACTATCGTTGAACAATGTTACTTGATTTCGTTACCTTCGAAGGCGTCGATGTACATCTGCTTGATTTCGCTGATTAGTGGGTAGCGAGGGTTTGCACCTGTACATTGGTCATCAAATGCTTTCTCTGAAAGTGTATCGATCACTTTGTAGAACTGATCTTTATCGATGTTTAGTTCTTTAAATGATAGAGGCACGTTCAGCTCTTTCATAAGATTCTGGATTGCTTTGATTAGACGATCCACTTTCTCATCTTCAGTTTTACCACCAAGTTGTAGTAGATCTGCAACTTTAGCATAACGTTCCTTCGCTTCAGGACGTTTGTACTGTGGGAAACAGCCCTGTTTTGTAGGTTTGTTAGTAGAGTTGAATTTGATTACGTATGGTAGAAGAATTGCGTTTGCAAGACCGTGTGTGACGTGGAATGCTGCACCGATTTTGTGAGCCATTGAGTGACAAACACCTAGGAAGGCATTAGCGAATGACATACCAGCCATTGTCGCAGCGTTGTGAATTTTTTCACGTGCAGTGCGGTCCTCTGCACCTTTGTGGTAAGAGTTTGGAAGGTATTTGAAGATCAGGCGAATTGCTTCCATTGCAAGCGCGTTTGAGTACTCAGATGCTACGATTGAAACACGAGCTTCAAGAGCGTGAGTTAGGGCGTCAAGACCACCGAATGCAGTTAGTGATTTTGGCATGCTCATTACGAAGTCCGCATCACAGATTGCCATGTTTGGTGTTAGCTCGTAGTCCGCAAGTGGGTATTTGTTACCAGTTTTTTCGTCGGTAATTACGGCGAAAGGTGTAACTTCTGAACCAGTACCTGAAGTAGTTGGGATTGCGACCATTTCAGCTTTGATTCCCATTTTCGGGAATTCGTAAACACGTTTACGGATATCCATGAAGCGCATTGCCATGTCGTCGAATTTTACTTCTGGGTGCTCGTATAGCAACCACATGATTTTCGCCGCATCCATTGGAGAACCACCACCAATTGCGATGATTACGTCCGGCTGGAATGAGTTCATTTTGTCGCGACCTTCGTAAACTGTTTCCAGAGTTGGATCTGGTTTTACGTCGGCGAACACTTCAACTTTTACACCCATACCTTCAAGTGTGTCGATTGTAGTCTGAATGTGTCCGTTTTCGAATAGGAAGCGGTCAGTTACGATGAATGCTTTCTTTTTCTCGCTTAGGTCTGAAAGCGCTTCTGTCAGACATCCAGATTTGAAGTAAGTTTTTGGTGGTACACGGAACCAAAGCATGTTTTCTCTTCTCGCTGCTACAGTTTTGATGTTGATAAGGTGTTGTGGTCCTACGTTCTGAGAAACAGAGTTTCCGCCCCAGCTTCCGCATCCTAGAGTTAGAGATGGGTCAAGTGAGAAGTTGTAGATGTCACCGATAGCACCCTGAGCAGCAGGCATGTTGATTAGTGTACGTGCAGTTTTCATTGCGTCACCGAAAGCTGAGATGCGCTCGATGTTGCCGTTGTCTGTGTAAAGTACGCTGGTGTGTCCGATACCTTCTAGATTTAGAAGCTCAACCGCGTTTGCTACGCCGGCTTCGAACGTGTCGGCTTTGTATAGTGCAAGAACTGGAGAAAGCTTCTCTTTTGCGAACGCTTCACCTTCAACTTTAGACACTTCACCGATAAGAACTTTAGTTTCCGGCTTAACTTTCACACCTGCCATTTCAGCGATTTTGTAAGCTGGCTGACCAACGATTCCGGCATTTAGTTTGCCGTCGATGATGATTGTAGAAGCTACAGCTTTACACTCTTTTGCAGTAAGGATATAAGCACCACGACGTGTGAACTCTTGTTTTACCGCTTCGTAAACGTCAGCCTGAGCTGTTACAGACTGCTCAGAAGCACAGATCATTCCGTTGTCGAAAGTTTTACTCATTAGGATTGAGTTAACTGCCATTTCGATGTCGGCAGTTTCGTCAATTACAACAGGAGTGTTACCAGGACCAACACCTAGAGCAGGTTTACCAGAAGAGTAAGCCGCTTTAACCATTCCAGGACCACCAGTCGCTAGAATTAGGTTGATGTCGTCGTGCCCCATAAGGTGCTGAGAAAGTGCAACAGATGGTGTGTCGATACAACCGATAAGACCTTTTGGAGCACCCGCTTTTTCAGCAGCTTCACAAACAATACGTGCCGCTTCGATTGTACAAGCTTTTGCACGTGGGTGTGGTGAGAAGATAATCGCGTTACGAGTTTTTAGTGCACAAAGTGCTTTAAAGATTGTAGTAGAAGTTGGGTTTGTTGTTGGAATTACACCAGCAATTAGACCAACAGGTTCTGCTACTTTGATGATACCAGCCGCTACGTTGCGTTCGATTTCGCCGCAAGTTTTAGCGTCTTTGTATGAGTTGTAAATATATTCTGAAGCAAAGTGGTTTTTGATTACTTTGTCTTCCGCAACACCCATGCCGGTCTCTTTATGTGCCTGAATAGCAAGGGAAATACGTGCGTCATTGGCCGCCATTGCAGCAGCTTTGAAGATTTCATCAACTTTTTCCTGAGAGAAAGTTGCGTATTCGTTTTGTGCTTTTTTAACAGATGCGATAAGCTGATCAAGTTTCGCAATCTGTTGCTCTGCGGACACTTCCGCTTTTACACTCTTTTCTTTTTTTTCGGTTGCAGTCATCAAAAGACTCCTTACCTTAGGGTTGTCGTGATGGAGAGCGCCAACTCTCCTGAATTCAGGTCATCTTCAGTTTGCGCCAACATAACTGAAGGTGACTTTTTTTTATTTATAGAGAGCGCCAACTCTCTTTTCATTATTCACTTTTCGTTTTTAACTGTTCACTATTTATGTCCCAGTTTTATCGAAAGGACCGCCAAGCCCGCCGACAAATCTTCGTATTGAACAATTACATCATCCGGAGCCGATATTTTAATTGGTGAAAAGTTCCAGATGCCTTTAACGCCAGCTTTGACAATCTTATCCGTCACTTCCTGAGCCACTGCTGCTGGAAGAGTCAGAATCGCAATCGTTGCTTCTAAAGTTTCAAGACGTTGTTCAAGTTCATTTGTATTGTAAATCGGAATGCCGTGAACGTCCATTCCAATTTTTTCTTCTTTATTATCGAATGCAGCCACAATGTCCAGTCCGTGTTTCTGAAAACCGGAGTAACCAAGAAGTGCAGAACCCAGACTACCGACTCCAATCAACACGGCGTTGGTTCTACTGCTCCATCCGAGAAAATCTTCGATTGCACCAACCAGTTCGTCTACAGCGTAGCCGACACGCGGTTTGCCCACAATTCCTGTATAAGAGATATCTTTGCGAACCTGAATTGATTCAAGTTCCAAACGATTGGCAATATCAGTCGCAGAGATCGACTCTCTGCCGTTTGCCTGGCATCGTTTAAGCAGGTGCAGATAACGCGGAAGGCGTCTTACTGTCGGCACCGGTACTTTTCTATCACTTTTCTGTTCCATAAAACTAATTCCTTAATTCGATAATCTTTTATCGATTGCACGTTTCAAAATACAAACCTTTTCCCATGTTACAAGCTAATCGATAAAAAAATATCGTTTTATTTTTATTCTCAATTGAAAAGTTTCAGTAACTAATGATTTTTTGCCTCAAAAAGCTAGGAGAATAAAGATGTTGACTTATCTTAAACTTTTGTAAATTTATCTGTCAATTTAGATTTTTTAGGAACGACTCCATGAAAAAGTTACTGTTTATATTTGTTTTGATAGCTCTGTTCAGCTTTGATAGTAGTGCGGAAAAGAGTAATGCATTTCCTTTAATCGAAGAACGCGTCCGCTTTATGCCGAAATGGTGGTGGGTTGAAAGACATCAGGTGATCAAAAGTCGGGCTGATGAAAAGAACATTTCGGTGTTATTTGTCGGTGATTCGATGACAAATATGATGATGTATAAATACCCTAAAGGAAAGACAAAAACATTTCCGTTGTGGGAAAAGACATTTGGGACTAAAAGTCGCTATAACGCGGCAAACTTTGGCGTCAGCGGTTGCAAAGTTGGTAACGTCTTATGGCAGATTGAACACAATTACGGTGAAAATAGACCTAAAGTGATTTCACTTCTGATTGGAACGAATAACTTGCATGCGAATAAAAACAGCGCGGAACAAGTCGCTTCTGGGATAAAGATGGTGGTTGAAGCGTTGCAGAAATGGTCTCCCGAATCTGTTATTATTCTGCACTCTATTTTGCCACGTGATGATTTTGATGTTTCGAAAGTGAAAGTTGAAACAATTGATAAAGTCAATTTGCTTATCAAACCGTTAGAAAAGCTGAATGATGTCGAACTTCTTGATTTAACGCCAGTTTTTCGCGATAAAGAGGGTAAGTTTCAAGCGCAGTTTTATGATAAAGATCGCCTTCATTTGAATAAAGAAGGATATAAGAAGTGGTTTTCAATTTTAGAACCGATGATTGCAAAACATTTTAAATAATGGGCCGAGTTATGAGAGTTTTGTTGTTAACAATTTGTTTGTCTGTGTCACTGTTTGGAGAGTCCGTAAAAACAGATAAGATAGAGTTTGTTTATGTACATGGTTTCGGCGAGTGGCGATTTCCGCCTGCTTTTGAGAAAAAGGCGAAAGCTTATATTGATGAAAACAACCTTTCGGCACATGTGTCGACTTATCGCTGGGATTCTAAAAAGTTGAACCCGTTCATCGTACTGAAACAGTGGGGAGAGGCAAAAGAAAATGCAGACAAAGAGGCGAAGGTTTTTGCTGAAAAAGTGTTGAAGAAATATGAAGAGTCCGGCTCAAAATATGTAATTGTCGCCTACAGTCTCGGCACGCGGGTGGTGACAAAAGCTTTTGAACATTATAAGAAGCCGTTGAAAAACCTTAATGGAATCTATTTTCTCGGTGCGGCTTTAGATGAAGATTTTAAAGTTGCCAAAGGTGTATTGCCTCAGGGAATGAAAATTGCAAACTACTACTCTTCGGTTTTGGATGGTGCGCTGACAATTAGTTATTCCATTGTAGAAGGCAATAACCCAGGTGGAGAAGTCGGTTTTTCTGATGACACAGTTTTCGACAATTACCGGACAGTTTGTACACATGTGTATAAAGGCGGACCAATTCAGCGTGATTATTCGAATCTTTCCGAAGCAATTATTGATATGACCCTTTTCAAATCGAAAGTTCAGCGAAAGATGGATGAGCCGAACATGAATTTTGAGATGTCGGTTTGGAATGGCGTGGTGCATTGGAATGATTTATTGACGGTCCCAAGTTCTGGGAAATCCAGCTATTTATTTCAGCACAATGTGAATACAAATCATTATCGTGCAGTTTTGATTGATGAGAAAGGCGAACGAACCCGTAAAGGCTGGTCGGGTGACCTTTTCGCGTTGTTGCAACGTTTTGCTTCAAAATCTAAAAACTAGGAGACTATTATGAAACAGTTTTTAATTGCCGGTTTGGAGTGTTCGGTTTACGGTTTGGACAATGGTAAAGAGGCGCCTGTTGTTTTCTTTTGTCATGGTTTGACGCAATCTATTCAGTTTTCACATAAATATTGTAAAAGTCTCGCAGAAAATGGTTGTATTGCTGTGGCTATTGATCATCGAAATCATGGGGCGCGAATTGTTGATTTTTCCAAAAATCAGAAAGGTTCAGAAAACTATCTTGTCGACACTTACGGAATGTACACGGGAACGGCACGGGATATTTCGCATATTATCGATTTCCTGCCCGCAACGTTGGGATTCAATCCGAAAAAAATCGGCGTAATGGGATTTTCGCTCGGTGCACACGCATCGCTTGTCGCTGCTGTGATTGATGAACATGTCGACTTTGTCATTCCGATTTGTGGAACTCCTGACCGCAAATCGATGCTTAAAAATAGATTTGTTGAAAAAGGGGGAACCGAAGAAGAGTTTGAACAGTCACTTCCTCTGGGAATGAATCAAAACTTTCAAAAGTACGATGCTGTTCACAATCTCGATAAATTGGCGAACCGTTCGGTATTTTTGATTAGCGGTGGCGACGATTTCATTGTGCCTGCGACTACCAATAAATGCCTTCTGGAACACGTGGAGCAACAGTTTGGGAAACGTGATAATTTTATTCTGAAAATTTATCCCGAGGCGAAGCACGAAATCACCAAAGCGATGTGGGTTGACATTCTCGAATGGGTGGCGGCTGTTTAAGTAATTACATTCAGCAATGAACAATCCGAGATCCGCACTCGATAGTGTGTTGCATTCCATTTACATTCTTGTATATTCACAGCCTTGTTAAAAAGTCAGGAGTTTTTTATGTCTGTTAAAATTTTGACGGTCGGTTCATTCCAGGTGAATTGTTATATTGTGCAACCGAATCCGTCCAGCAATTCTGTGTTTGTGATTGATCCCGGAGATGAGGGAAAGAGAATTGTAAGTTATCTGGAAAATGAAGGTTTGAAACCGGCGGCTGTTTTGTTGACGCATGCGCATTTGGATCATATTAAAGGTTGTGCGGATGTAGCGAACTATTTTGGTATCAAAGTGTTTGTACCAGATGCAGATGTAGAGATGTTTTCAAGCGATGATAATGAGCTTGCTCCTTGGCTTTATCGCGATTGTGAATTCCCGGAACCTACAGCTTTGAGTGAAGCTCCTGATTTCGGTTTTGAAGTTTTGAAAACTCCCGGCCATACACGCGGTGGGGTTTGTTACTATTTTAAAGAACTTTCGGCGGTTTTCTCAGGCGATACACTTTTTAGAATGAGTGTGGGTCGAACCGATTTACCGGGAGGCTGTCACAATACGCTGATTCGTTCAGTAAAGGAACAACTTTTTTCGCTTCCTGAAAACACGGTGGTTTACCCGGGGCATGGTCCGGAGTCGTCAATCGGTGATGAAAAACGAATGAACTCTTTCGTTCGTTAAGGTTTCAGGTTAACAAGTTGCAGGTTCTAGGTTTGCAAGTTGCAGGTTTTAAGTTAACAAGTTGCAGATTAGAACTCCTAACGGTTTTACCCCGTTGGTGTATAAAATGGACAAGCTCATGGGACGCAGGTTTTAGGTTTGATTTGTTTACGTAGCACGTAAGACATAGTACGTAGCACGAAATTATAAGGATTTTTTATGGATATTATTCGTTCGCTTTATGAAAGTGGAGGACCGATTACGGTTCTGATTGTTTTGGCAGGTTTGGTGTCGATCTATCTGGTTGTGGAACGTTTGTTTCATTTTCAGAGAATTCGTGTGGATGTTGATGAGTTTATCAACGGTTTGAGCAATAACCTTCGCCATAATAATATCATAGAGGCGATCAAGATTTGTGATGAGACGCCGGGACCGGTTCCGCATCTTATCCGTATGGCGATTCTTCGTGCAGATAAGCCGGAAGGTGAACTACGCGATGCGATTCGAGATGTGAGTTTGAATGAAATTCCACGCCTTGAACGCAATATTAGCGTGCTGGCGGTTTTGGCTTATTTGACACCGCTTCTCGGACTTCTCGGTACGGTTTTGGGAATGATTGCAACTTTCAAGACGTTGAAAACGGGTGGTATTAATGTAAGCGCCGCGGATCTTGCCGGAGGCATTGAGGCTGCACTTTATACGACTGCGGCTGGTTTGAGTGTGGCGATTCCTGCTTACGGATTCTATAGCATGTTGTTGAAGAAGTTGGAGCATGTGGTTTTGGATATGGAAAAGGCATGCAACGATATTGTCTATTTTTTGACAAATAATAAGATTGATATCGCGTCGCTTCGTGTGAACGGCAATATGACTTTGGGGAGAAGCGAGTAAATCATGCTTAGGTTAAAAACCAACTTGAAGCAGATTAGTCCAATTGTGGTTATTTCACCGCTTTTTGACGTGCTCTTCCTGCTTCTTACTTTCTTTATTGTAAACAGTTCGATGGTTTTTCAGCCGGGAATTCCTGTTGAACTTCCTGAATCTCTTGATAAAAAGATGCGTCAGGTGGTAATTCCTGCCCGCAAAATGGTTCTAGTAATTTCGAAACAACGTGATGCGAAAGGCGAACAGTTGATGTACTTCAATAATAAGTCGGTACGTCTGGCTGATTTTGAACGCGTTTTTGTTGAGACGATTTCCGATAATCGTGAAATGCGTCACGCTTATTTAAGTTCTGTGCCTAAAGAGGATCGACCTGTTCTTATTTTGATGGCTGATAAATCGACTCCGCATGGTACGGTTAGTCAAATTCGTGCATTGGCTGGTAGCCACAAAATCACTGTTTTCGATATTTACGACGGATCGGGTAAATAGTCTTATGAGTAGTGGACGACGACTTCCCGACTGGATTCGCGTAAAGGTGCAACCCGGTAGCGCGAAAGGTGAAGTTGACGCGATTCTGAAAAACCTTAATTTGAATACGGTGTGCCGATCGGCGCACTGTCCTAATCTTCATGAATGCTGGCAAAAACGTACAGCAACTTTTATGATTCTCGGCGATAAATGCAGCCGAAATTGTAAGTTTTGTGCGGTTGAGCATTTTGACACCTTTGATCTTCCTGATAAAAATGAACCTAAAAGTATAGCTAAAGCCGCTGAGTTGATGAAGTTGAAGTTTGCGGTTGTGACGAGTGTGACGCGTGACGATTTGCCGGATGGTGGCGCGAATCATTTTGCCGAAACTATCAAAGCTTTACGCCACCGTGTGCCGGATGTCGGAATTGAGGTTTTAACTCCGGATTTTCAGTGGAAAAAAGAGTTACTTTACCAAGTGCTTGAAGCGGAGCCGACGGTTTTTAATCATAATGTGGAAACGGTCAGAAGAATGACGCCGGAACTGCGAAACCGTGCGACTTATGATGGTTCGTTAAAGGTGTTGAAAATGGCTTCTGAATTTCCAGATCGAAAGTTTCTAGTTAAGTCAGGAATTATGGTTGGAGTCGGTGAAACTGAGGCAGAAGTTGAAGAGACGATAGGCGATTTATACGATAACGGGGTCGAATTGCTGACAATCGGTCAATACCTGCCGCCCAGTGCAAACCATTATCCAGTTCAAAAATACGTAAAGCCGAAGCAGTTTGAAGCTTGGAAAAATCTTGCTTTACGTATTGGTTTCAAAGGAGTTGCAAGTGGCTCATTGGTGAGAAGTTCGTACATGGCTGAAGCATTGTCGGATGAAAAAGCGATAAAATAAAAATGGTCGGTTGATAAACCCTATTCAGCGCCCTATTTTTTCAGCCTCAATGGAAAAAGGCGGTAGAGCGTACCGATTTATAAATTTAAGTAAAAAATGGACTTTCGGAAACGATTATGATTTATGGAATAATCTCAGATATTCATGCAAACCTTGAAGCTCTGAATGCAGTGCTAGCTCGTTGTGAAGAACTTGGTGTCGAGCAATACATCTGTGTCGGAGATCTTGTGGGTTACAATGCAAACCCATCGGAGTGTTTGGAAATAGTAAGAAACCTGCCTTTGGCGGCTATTGTTAAGGGTAATCACGATGAGCAGGCTTCAGAAGATTTGGACTTGTCTGAGTTTAATCCGCAAGCGGCGAAAGCAATTGAGTGGACTCGTGACCAGCTTTCTCAAGAACAACGTGACTATCTACGTGATCTTCCTATGAAAGCACGTGCTGGACGAATTACTGTGGTGCATGCAACTTTGGATAACCCTGATATGTGGGGTTATATCATGGATAAATATGCAGCAGAAGCAAGTCTTTCATATCAGTTCTCACAGGTCTGTTTTTACGGTCACTCTCATGTTCCGATGGCATTTGACCGCCAGATGGATGTGGAAATGATGGAAAGCGGCGTGATTAACGTGGAACCTGGACACAAATATCTTATCAACCCTGGTAGCGTTGGTCAGCCTCGTGATAAAGATCCTCGCGCGTCTTTTGCCACTTATGACACAGACGAATGTGTCATCAAACTACATCGCCTTGAGTATGATATTGAGGCGACTCAGAAGAAAATCATTGAAGCAGGATTGCCGGAGCGTTTAGCTCAACGCTTGTCTCTCGGTTACTAAACCTCTATGAATATTCTAATCATAAAGCCCAGCAGTCTCGGCGATATAGTCCATACACTGCCTGCGGTTCATGCCCTCAGAAGAACATTTCCCGACGCTGTAATTTCATGGTTGGTGAATGATACTCTGGCGGGCCTTGTCGAACTTTCACCGGATATTGATGAAACCATTATCTTCAAGCGAAAAGCTATGGGGAAGATCAGCGGCATCGGTGAAATCTTCAAATTAATTCAACAGCTACGTCAGCGTAACTTTGACCTTGTATTCGATTTTCAAGGACTGTTTAAAAGTGCATTTTTTGCACGAATGTCCGGTGCTCCTTTGGTGATTGGTCCGGCTGACGCGCGTGAATTTGGCAGCTGGTTTTATAAAAAGAAAGTGAAAGTCCCGGCTGAACTGAAACATGCTGTTGATCGAAATAATTATCTAGTGAAAGACTATTTTAATGGTAACGACATGGAGTTTCACTTTCCATCTCTTCGTTGTTACGACGACTGTGCACAGAAAGCGGAAAGCTTGATTGATCGTTATGAAGTACCGCAGGATCGTCCTCTGGTGGCGATTGCCTGTGAGAGTCGTTGGCCGAGCAAAACCTGGCCGCCTGAATTTTTTGCAAAAGTTATGGATATTGTGGCAGAGGAGTGTAATCCAGTTTTCTGGCTTCTGGGGACAAAAGCTGAACTTAAAACTGGTGAGAAGGTTATGGAACTTTGTCGTCAGGCGCATCCGTTTAACTTTATGGGAAGTACAAATCTAGGGACGATGGTAGAGCTGTTGAGAAGAAGCGCTGCATTGGTGACTAATGATAGTGGCCCGATGCATATTGCTGCAGCTCTAAAAACTCCGGTTTTCGCAATGTTCGGACCGACAGATCCGGAGTTAACTGGTCCATACGGGGATGGTAACCAAGTGTTTAAAGGTGACGTGAAGTGCGGTTTTTGTCGTAAGCGCGAATGCCCTTTGCCGATTGAGAAGTGCTGTAAGTCCACTGTTTCTGCAGAAGAAGTGGCTGAAGCATTGGTTGCCAAAATAAAAGAGATCGAAAAATCTAAACAAGAGGGTGACCATGAAGAAGTTTAAACTGATTCTTCCGATGATCTTGCTTTTCAGCCTGGTGGGACAGGCTCAGATTGGCTTGAAGGTAAAAAGTAAGCACTATAACAATTTGGTTTATGACGGTATTGAAGTGACTGTACGATTTGAAAATTATACGGGAAATACACTTCTTTTTCCTTCAAACCCGCAAAAACCGGGATTGACGTTCGACATTTTTGATTCGAAAGGTAACAAGATTTACCCGTCAAAAGGTTTTAAAGATGTGGTGGCTGGGCAGGTATTCAAGTCGGCTCGAACTGTTGAGGCAACTGTTGATTTGACAAAGTTCTATACACTCCAGAAAGCAGGCACTTATCGTTGTCGTGCGGTTGTAAGTCATCCGATGCTGCAGTCGGCTTACATGTCTAAAGAGATTATGTTCCATCTTGCAGATCCGCCAATTCGTAAGAAGTTTACTGTCGGACTCCCAATTCAGAAAGGTGATAAGTTCATTAAAAAACGCAACTACAACCTTTTAATCTTCGAAAGCGATGGTGGCGCTTACTACTATCTGAGAATTGATGACGATAAAAAGGTTTATAAAACGGTTCCTCTAGCGGTGAAACGAACTAACTATCATCCTCAGATTCAGATTGACTCAAGCTCATGTATGCACATCTTTATCTATTCTAACCCTCAAATCTTTGACTATCTTGTAGTAGATTTCACAGGACGGATTTTGAAACATGAGAAATATCAGGCCACTGGTTCACGTCCTCTCTTATCGAAAGATCCCGATGTAGGACGCGTTGTTGTGGTCGGCGGCGTGTTGGCTGTGGAAGGTGTGGATTATGTGAAAGATGATACGGCTGAGGTCGCTCCGCGTCTTCAGGAAAGCCCAGCGGATATTTCAGCAAAAATGACTCGCGGTAAGACCGCTGAGTCTATTTTTGACCGCAGTGAGCGCGAACTTGAGCAGATGAAAAGTCCTGACGACGTGCGTAAAGAAACTAAAAGTTCCAAATCTATTTTTGACACTGAGCAGGAAAAAGAGAAAGCTGTAGAAAAACCGAAAAGTATTTTTGACTAAAAAAGCAGTTCTTAAATGGATATCCAGGAAGTTCCGCAGACTCCCGGTGTTTACGTTTTTCGTAATCGATTCGGCGAAATAATTTATGTCGGCAAAGCTAAACGGCTGCGCCGACGGGTTTCGTCATACCTGCGTCCATCCCGCCTTAAAACCGCAGATCCTAAACTGCGTTCACTTATTAAAAGCATTGCCGACTTCGAAATTTATGAAGTTAAATCGGAATCCGAGGCACTACTTTTAGAATCTCAGCTCATCAAAAAATATTCGCCGCGCTACAATATTGAACTTCGTGATGACAAACGCTTTTTTCTTTTTAAAGTTGATAGCGATGCACCATTTCCACGCCTGACCCTTGCAAGATTGAAGAAAAATGATGGGGCTGAATACTTCGGACCGTTTCCAAATGCCGGCGCGGTAAAAGATACATTAAACTTTCTAATTCGACATTTCGGAATTCGTTCATGTCGTGCACGTATTCCGGGAGAAAAAGAGTATAAACACTGCCTTCTTGATGTAGTGAGAAACTGCAGTGCACCGTGTATTGGGAAAGTTTCTCAGGAAGAGTACCGCGAACGAGTCGAAAAACTGTGCGATGTATTACGCGGTAAAACCAAAGCCGTTACCGTTGAACTTCAGGAAGATATGCAGAAACATGTAAAAGATATGCACTTCGAGAAAGCGGCGGCGCTTCGTGATATTATCGACAACTTAAAGTCACTGTTTGCCCAATCTCCCCGCAAATTCCTTAATGCCAAAATCGGCAACTCATCTGGAATCACCGCAATCAATGAACTGCAGAAATTTCTCCATCTTCCGGTTCTTCCAAAGCGAATTGAATGTTTTGACAATTCGAACCTTTTCGGATCACAGGCGGTGGCATCAATGGTCTGCTTTATCGATGGTGAACCGGCTACATCCGAATACCGTCGCTTCCGTGTGAAAACAGTCGAAGGAATTGACGACTTTGCTTCAATGACTGAGATTGTCGGTCGACGCTATAAACGCATTCTTGAAGAAAAGAAGCCGATGCCGGATATGATTGTCATTGATGGTGGAAAAGGACAGTTGTCTGCGGCATTGGAAGCGTTGAAAAAGCTTGGCATCGAACCTGTAGTTTTCGATCGTTTTGAAAAGATCGAAGAGGTCGGAGAAAATCAGGTGATTATCATGGGATTGGCGAAAAAGCATGAAGAACTGTTTATACCCGGCCTGATTGACCGTCCGGTTCGATTACCTAAACATACAAAAGCGCTACGGCTGCTTCAGTTTGTTCGTGACGAAGCGCATCGTTTTGCGATCACTTTTCATAGAGAATATCGTAATAAAGCCATCTCCAATTCAATGCTCGATGATATCGAAGGAGTCGGTGAGAAGCGCAAAAAACTTCTGTTATCACATTTTGGTTCCGTCGCACAAATCAAAAAAGCCTCACAAAAGAGCTTAGCAGCGATAGACGGTATTGGTGAAGGCTTCGCTGAAAAAATCTACAACTTCTTCCACACCAAGAAGAACCCCAAATAATTCCTCAATCAACAAGATAACTCTTCTGTATTAATCATTTGTTCATTATAGAGTTACTTTGTCTCATAAGTTGTATTCACTGATTTGGAAATTTATTTGTGTAAGTTTTTTGACGTAATTGTGGTGAAGGTCTTGCAAATGTCGAGATTGACAAAATATTAAACAAATTCATAAAATTGACTCGTTAATTTGCTTATACTTTTGATATTTGAGTCTTTTTTACTAAATGCGGCAATCTTCTTATCAATAAACTACTAATTTTGCCGCTTTGTTATATCGACCGCTCTACTGAAATCGGGAAATGCCATGATTAAACAAATGAAAACTTTTTTCTCCCATGATATTGGGATTGACCTCGGAACCGCAAATACTCTAGTTTATGTTCGTGATCGCGGTATCGTCCTACGTGAGCCGTCAGTTGTTTCTGTGATGGCCAGCAACCATTCACCACTCGCCGTGGGTATCGAAGCTAAGAAGATGCTTGGTCGTACACCTGGTACGATTAAAGCGATTCGTCCGATGAAAGACGGTGTAATTGCCGACTTTGATATTGCCGAGGCGATGTTACGTTACTTTATCAAAAAGGCGAAGAATAAGGTAAAACTTGTGGCCCCCCGTGTGGTTATTGCTGTACCGTCAGGAATTACCGAGGTGGAAAGCCGCGCTGTGATTGACAGTGCATTGAGCGCTGGCGCGCGTTCGGTGCATCTGGTCGAAGAGCCGATGGCTGCTGCAATTGGTGCGGGAATTCCGGTTAGTGAGCCTTCCGGTAGCATGATTGTAGATATCGGTGGTGGTACAACTGAGGTTGCTGTTATTTCTCTTTCCGGTATTGTTGAATCGCGCAGTACTAAGACCGGTGGTGACAGTATGGATATCGCAATTATGCAGTTTATGAAAAAACACTACTCGCTGATGATTGGTGAACGTACTGCTGAAAATATTAAAATCAGTATCGGAAGTGCTTATCCGCTTGAAGAGGAAAAGTCAATTGAGGTGAAAGGTCGCGATTTGATGGCCGGGTTACCGAAGACTGTAACGATTACTTCTCAGGAAGTTCGTGAGGCTCTGAAAGACAGTATCGCCAATATTGTGGATGCGGTTCGAATTACGCTTGAAAGATGTCCTCCGGAGCTAGCTTCGGATTTGATCGACCACGGAATTATGCTTGCAGGTGGTGGTTCGCTTCTTACAGGTCTTGACACTTTGATTTCAGAGGAAACCGGCTTGCCTGTGACACTTGCTGATGACGCGCTTAGCTGTGTGGCTAACGGAACCGGTAAGATGCTTGAGGAGATCGAAATCCTTGAGAAAACTGCTTCAAGCTCGGCGAAACGTTCCAAAAAGTAAAATCGGCAACTTCTTATGAAGATTTATGAACCGGAACTACCTCCTAGTTCCAAATATCCGCTTATCCTACTTGGACACCGTGTATTGCTTTCAATGCGCGGAGCTGGCCGTGCGCTTCTAATCTGGGGCGAAGCTCTTCTTTACGCATTCCTTCATTTTCGTCGTCGTCGCCGTGAAACTGGTCGTCAGATGATGATCGCCGGTGTGAAAAGTATTGGAGTTGTCTCAATTGTAGCATTCTTTACCGGAATGATTCTCTGTCTACAAACTGGTTTACTTCTTCTGGATTATGGTCAGGAAGTGAATGTAGGAACCGTGGTCATGACGACACTTTGTCGTGAAATGGCTCCATTTATGACGGCGCTGATTATTGCTGCAAGTGTCGGTTCTTCAATGGCGGCTGAGCTTGGAACAATGGCAGTTTCGGAAGAGATCTCCGCACTTCACGTGATGTCGATTAATCCTGTTTCTTACCTTGTGACTCCGCGTCTTCTTGCCCTGCTTTTTATGGTACCTGCTTTGACAGTTTATGCAAACTCTCTTGGTGTTCTTGGCGGAATGGTTGTGGCGAAAACTCAGCTTGATGTAGAATATTCGGCATATTACAAAAATGCCTTGTCCAATTTGGAACATAAAGATATGTATGTCGGCCTTTTAAAGGCGGTAGTCTTTGGTCAGATTATCACGATTATCAGTTGTTATCAGGGAATTATTACTACAAATGGTGCGATTGGTGTCGGACGTGCGGCTCGCCGTTCAGTTGTCGCATGCTTCCTGTTTGTCCTTGTTATCGGTTACTTTATTACAAGGGTTTTCTATTAATGATTATACTTGATAATATTTATAAAGCATTTAACGGTCAGCGCGTTTTGGACGGGTTATCACTGCGAGTTAATAAAGGCGAAACGTTGGCTATTGTCGGACCGAGTGGAACGGGTAAAAGTGTGACACTGAAGCATATGCTTGGACTTCTGGTGCCGGATTCAGGAGAAGTTTTGGTGGAAGGCGAGAAGATGATTTGTACTACTGGCGGACAATGTGCTCACTTGCGCGATAAGTTCGGTGTTCTTTTCCAATCCGGTGCGTTGATTAACTGGTTGTCAGTCGGTGATAATATTTCACTTCCGCTGATTGAGAAGACCAAAATGAAAGACGATCAGATTGCCGCACGTGTTTCGGAAGTACTTTCGATGGTGGAGATGGATGGAGCGGAGTTTAAAATGCCGGCTGAAATTTCTGGTGGTATGAAGAAACGTGCCGGACTTGCCAGAGCAATTGTGCTGGAACCTTCGATTTTGCTGTATGATGAGCCGACCTCTGGTCTCGATCCAGTTCTTTCAAGAAAAATTGACCGATTGATTAAAAACCTTTCAGATACGCTTGGAGTGACTTCGGTGGTGGTGACACACGATTTGGTGAGTGCGTTTTCGATTGCCGATAGAATTGTGATGCTTCATGGTGGAAAAGTTATAGAAGAGGGAACTCCTGAAGAGTTTCGTCAGAGTAAAAATCCGACTGTTGTTGAGTTTATCGACGCACAGTTTAACTACGATAAATAGAGAATAGAAATGAAAAGTAGAAAGTTGACAATTAAAGATCACATGACGGAGTTCGTGGTTGGTTTTTTCTTTTTCCTTGCCGTCGGTGTTTTGGTTTATTATACGATTTTGATTAATAAAGATTCGTTTTCAAATCACAGTTATCGTTTTGCGATTAAGTTTCCTGAGATTTCGAATCTTGAAGAGGGAAATAAGGTGCTTTTGTGCGGAATGCATGTTGGTGCGGTAAAAACTCTGAAAATGGAAGACGATGGTGTGTTGGTAAATGTGGCGATTCGTGAAGACGTTCGCATTTTCAAAGATTCCGAGATTAAGATTCAGCCATCTTCGATGCTTGGCGGTAACCTTGTGAGTATTCAGCAGGGAACTGCGGCAAGCGGTGTGGTCACTAGCAAAGATGTGTTGAGTGGTGAGGCTTATGTGAATGTGCTTGCAGAAGCCGGTAATGTGATTGAAGAGCTTAAAGCCAGCGGTGCATTTGATAATCTTTCCGATACTATTGCCAACTTCAAGAAAATCTCTAAACAGATTAGCGGCGGCGAAGGTACGCTTGGTAAGCTGATTAATGATGACGACTTTTATGAAGAGGCAAAAACACTTATTACAGATCTGAAAGGTGCGGGAAAATCTGTTTCCAAAGCATCTGATAACATCTCTTCTCTTGTGGATGACGCAAAGAAAGTCGTGAATGACCTTAGTGAAGATATTGAAAAAACTGTGGCGAATCTACGCCAGTTTTCAGATACAATTAATAGTGAAGATTCGTCAGTTGCGAAACTGTTCTCCGACAAGGGAGAGCTTTTCGGTAAACTTGATAAGTCTCTGACTCAGTTGAAAGAGGTTACGGAGAAGTTGAATAATGGTGAGGGGACTCTTGCCAAGCTGTTGAATGATCCGGCTGTATTTGATGATGCAAAGAAAACATTTGCTGATATCAGAGCCGCTTTTGTTGAAGTTAAAGGAGCAGTTCAGGATATGCGCGAAAGCAGCAATCTGTCTACATTTGGCGGATTTATCCTAGGCTCCATGTAAAGAATAGGAATTTAGATGTATACACCAAAAGTATTAGATGTTAAAACATTCGGCGACCCGGTTCTTAGAAACGTATCGACTGATGTTACCGAAGTCACAGAAGAGATTAGAAACCTAGCTCTTGATATGGTTGTGACGATGAAAGATGAATCTGGAATTGGTCTTGCAGCACCTCAGGTCGGTGAAAACATTCGCATGATTGCAATCGGCGTTCACATTTATGATGATATGCCGCTTCCTCCGCATGCAACGCCGGGTGAACAGATGCTGGCAAATCTGCAGCCTCTTGTGATGATTAATCCTAAGATTACACGATTCTCCGACGAGATGTCAGTTCTTGATGAAGGTTGTCTGAGTATTCCAGGTTTAGATGCGGAAGTGCTTCGTCCTGCGGAAATCGAGCTGGAAGGCACAATTATTCTTGAACGTGGAGATCAGTTTGTTAACAAACCCGTACGCTTTGTCTGCGGCAATCTTCTATCAACCTGCTTCCAACACGAGATTGATCACCTTGACGGCATTCTTTATGTGGATCGTGCATCTGATGAAGATAAAAAGCGTCTGGAACGCTCCCTAAAGAAAATGGCAAAAAACACTAAGAAAAAGCTTAAATAATGAAAGTCGGCATCCTAAAAACTCTCTATTATCTCTTCTTCTTTCCAGCAGTTTTTCTGGATTTAAAGAAGATGCCGTGGTGGAGAGGTTTTTGCAGCCTGATGATGACAACCTTTCTGCTTTCATTGTTGTTTTTCTCATTCTTTGCACCCTCTTTCAGTGAATCTGTTGATAATCTGACAAACTGGTTCAGTTCGCAAATTACTGAAATCTCTGTGAATGATCAGGACAAAGTGGTGCTGAGTACAGAAAAAGAGATTCCATTTGAAAGTTCGTTCGGTTCATTTCTGCTTCTTGTAGAAAATGAAGAGACCGCTGTCGACGTCAGCCGCATGAATACACCAAGCGGTCTATGGCTTTCGCCTACGGATATTGTTCATTGGTCTTTTCAGGGCGAACAGAAGATCCTGACTCCGATTGTTGAAAAGAGTGAATTTGTCAGTGGTATGAAAGTGACGGATTTCATCAAAGGTTTCGGTGGCGAAGACGAAGTGGTTACAACGGAAGATTATCAGAATATGAAACCGATGATTATCGGATCCTTCTTTGTTATGCTTTTCGTTTCGCGAATCTTTACTATGCTGTTCTATATTGTGGCAATCGTAGCGATCAACAAACTTTTGAAGTCACCGATTACAGCAGGAAGAACTTTTATGCAAACTTGTGGCATCTACTGTTTTGCATCAATTCCGGCAATGTGTTTTGCGACAGTCTACTCTTCACTTCCAGTAGATTTTTTGGACTTTTCATCAGCCTATCTATTAGCGCTTCTATTCTACATCTTCTTTGTATCAGGAAGATATCTCCTACCAGAAGACTTCCTAATCAAGCAGTCAAAACCGACCGAAGATTAGAGCTTATTCAATACATTACCTAATTGGTAGTGTGAGTTCATGACTTGAGTTTTGCCGAATGTATGGGGCACCACTTGTGGTTGCCCTTTATTCGTTTATTTGGTGCAACCCGACAGTATCATACTTTTCGGTGGGTTAATTCTATTCAAACCAGAAGCGATTTTCTTCGGCGTCTTTGGAACTGAGAACAATCAACTCGTTCTCTTCTTTATAAATCATATTGGTTGACACTTTGACTTTGAATCCGTTAGCGGTCGGACTGAAACGTCGATAATGCGACTTGGTTTCGGCTGGCAGTGCAGATACTCGAAAGTTTTCAGGAATCGTTACATTCATCTGAATTGTTGCGTTAAAGTCAGGATAAAACTTAAACAGTTCGTTCAGTTTAGGCATTTTGATAACAAGGTTTTTTGACTCTTTTTTCTGTTTTATCCATGAGTATGCCCTGATCTGAAATTCAATATTTTTACCTTTTTGTTCACTTTTTACCAAAACATCGTCAGTGTTGTAAAGATTCTTGAAAGGAGTTTTAAAATCTTGATTCTTATCAATCTCAGAAAGCAGAGGAATTGCACCTTTCAGTTCGATCCTGTTTTCAGAAATCGTTAAATCAAGTTTGATGTTCTGTTTGCAGTCAATCGGTTTAGTCGGTTTGGTGATGGTGACATCCTGCATCAGTTTTTTCCCGAACACCTCAAAACCGATTAGAGTTTCATCAAAGTTGTGAAACGTCTGACAGATTGAAAAGTAATCGGTTTCATCGCCTTCCACTTTTAGAATCGGAATATTATATGACGAAAAGTTGAAGAATACATCGGGCGTTTCCGGCTGCTCCTTTGCCAAAATCATGCTGACATTATGACCATTTCGTTTCAGTTCGTTTGCCATCATAATCGAGAGGGTTACAGAGTTTCCTGATTGAGTTTGGAATGCGGTTACAGGATCTTCGGTAAATGGCACCTGAATTGATGGAAGTACAACGAAGTTTTTACGGAAGTTGTTGATAATCTGTTTTACGGACTGAACCTGCTGAGTCCGCATCACCTCTTTGTCAATCTGCTCCATCTTCTCGGCGATAAACTTTGTGCAAACCTGAACCATTTCCGATTTTGATAAATCTCTGGCGCTCAGAGAAAGTCGAGGCGGAACATCCTGTTTCGGTTGAATGTTCTCCATCCACCACAACTTCGTCACAGTCCCGGTTTCCGCTGTTCGCAGATATTTGATTTGATCCGGCACATTCGAGTTACTGTTCAGCTCCCAGTCAATTTCGTCGGCGTGACTCAACTTCACTTCTGCACGCAGAACAGGAAGAATAGAACTAAGGTTGAATGATTCATGGAAATTAGAGAACTGGTCTTTTGCTTTGCGTACACCTTTGATTCTGACATTGCAGATGGTTTTAGCGGGAATATTCGGCACGTTAATCTTCAGGCTACTGATGTCGCTAAGGTTTGGGAAGAAGCTATAAAGATTGTCTTTTACAAAAAACTCTTTGGAAACCGGAGCTACTAGGTTCTCAGCTGAGATAAAGTGAGCAGAAACAATTTCAACATCTTCATACTCTGATGC
The DNA here is from genome assembly GCA_002340265.1 of Lentisphaeria bacterium UBA2565. GTDB lineage: Bacteria > Verrucomicrobiota > Lentisphaeria > UBA2565 > UBA2565 > UBA2565. The sequence goes on from DDLT01000007.1 coordinate 22,938, forward strand.
AAATAAGAGGCTGTAGTTGACAAGTGAAAGCGGCACTTCGTCGTGGCAGTAAATTGTCAGTACGTTTTCAGTTTCCCAGAGATAAGGCGTTTTTAAATCGATAACTTTTACCGTTCGAAGAATTGTGGAAGCTTTCAACTCTTTGATCACTTCCGCCTGCTCAAAACAGAATAGATCGTCGGTTTTACTATTTTCTGCAAGTTTTACCGACTGAATCTGTGAGCTGTTTATCTTCTCCTCTTCCTTGGCGCCTTCTTTAATAATTGTGAACTCTTCGTTGTCGAATTGTACGATCCTGGCATCCAAAGTAATTCCTTCACGAAGGGTTATGGTGGCAGCATGACTTAGGTTGTTGATAATCAAAAGGGAAGATAATAGAAGCAAAATGGCTTTCATAGTTGAAGTTTCCATGGATAAAATTATGTTTTCGAGGAAAAAATCGTGTGAGGCTAAACTAGCGTAATCACCGTTTTTATAAAGTGTTATCCTGAATAATCATTTACTAAATCGAGTAATTAATGAATAATAGTTTTAATGAATATGATGTAATAGTTGTCGGCGGTGGTCATGCCGGTTGCGAAGCGGCGCTTGCGGCTGCAAAGCTCGGCTGTCGTACCATGATGGCAACTATCAACTTGGACCACATCGCCCAGATGCCGTGTAACCCGGCAATCGGCGGAATTGCCAAAGGGCAATTGGTTCGTGAAATCGACGCACTTGGCGGCGCAATGGGTGAAAATACTGACGCGACCTCAATTCAGTTTCGTATGCTGAATCTGACAAAAGGTGCGGCGGTTTGGTCTCCACGTGCACAGTGTGACAAAGTGCTTTACCAATTCCGCATGAAGAATGTCCTCGAAAAACAGGACAATCTTGAGATTCGCCAGATGGAAGTGGTGGACTTGATAGTGGAAGACGGCAAAGTGTGCGGTGTAATTAATCAGTTTGATGAAGAGGTTCGTTCGAAAACCGTCATCATCTGTTCTGGAACCTTCCTAAAGGGACGCCTTCATTACGGAGAAAAATCATTTCCGGGTGGGCGCGCCGGCGATCTTCCTGCGGAATATCTATCAGATTGTCTGAGTGATAAGTTGAACCTGAAAGTCGGACGTCTGAAAACCGGAACGCCAGCTCGAATTCTTTCCTCTTCAATCGACTTTGATAAACTGGAAAAACAGGGCGGCGAAAACGTCGGCAACTTTGCCTACTTTACAGAACAGACTGTCAGCCCACTTTTTGAAAACAAAGAACAGATTCCGCAGTTCCCATGTTATATTGGGCGAACCAGTATTGAGACCCGCGACGTGGTGAAGGACAATATTCACCGTGCGCCGATGTATTCGGGACGTCTTGAAGGAATCGGAGCGCGTTACTGTCCTTCATTTGAAGATAAAGTCGTACGTTTTGCCCATCACGAAACGCATCAGCTGTTTATCGAACCTGAAGGTGCGGGAACCGAAGAGTATTATGTGAACGGAATTTCGACAAGTATGCCGGTGGATGTCCAGTGGCGAATGGTGCGATCGGTTCCGGGCTTTGAAAATGCCATAATGTCACGTTACGCCTATGCTGTGGAATATGATTTTGTATTCCCTAACCAACTAGGCGCCACATTGAGTGTGAAAACATGTCCGACACTTTTCCTTGCCGGACAGATTAACGGAACCAGCGGTTACGAAGAGGCAGCAGGACAAGGGTTGATTGCAGGAATCAATGCGGCACGTCTGGTAAAAGGCGAAGAACCTTTTATCGTTCGTCGTGACCAAGGGTACATCGGTGTGATGATTGATGATTTGATTACCAAAGATATTATCGAACCTTACCGACTTTTCACAAGCCGTTCAGAGTATCGTCTGACGCTTCGTCAGGACAATGCGGATCAGCGCCTGACTCCGCTTGGTCGTGAAATCGGTTTAGTTTCTGATGCCCGCTGGGAGGCGTTCTTGGATTATCGTCAGCAGCTTGATGATGAACGAACACGCTTGCAGACTGAACGTGCAAAAGGTAAATCAATGTGGGAGTGGCTACGTCAATATCACGAATACGCCAAGATTGAATCCCAGGCTGACATTTCCGATCGTGTAAAGCAGTCGTTGGAGATTGAGGCAAAATACGAAGGCTACATCAAACGAGAACGTGATCAAGCAAACTCGATGATGGTACTGGAAAAGTGGAAGATTCCGACTGACTTCGACTATGAAGCAATCACAGGTTTGAAGAACGAATCACGTTTGAAGTTGATTGAAGTAAAACCGGAGACGTTGGCGCAGGCTTCACGAATTGATGGAGTCACACCGCCGGAAATTGCTCTTCTTCAGGTACATCTGAAAAGACAGTCCGGAAATTAATAAGAAAGCCGCAGGAAGAAAACTCCCGCGGCTTTTTAGTTTATTGCAGTTGCAGGAGAACTTTCTGCAAGTGCAGGAATAAGAAAAACAGTTACAGGAGAACTTTCTGCAGGTGCAGGAATAAGAAAAACAGTTGACGCTTACAAGTGAATGAGCAATGTATCCAAGTGGATGAGTGACGTATCCAAGTGGATAAGTAATGTATCCAAGTGGATGAATGACTAAATCATTTGGATGAACAATGTATCCAAGTGGATGAACGACTAAATCATTTGGATGAACAATGTATCCAAGTGGATGTAAGCGTCAACTTAGGTC
>DDLT01000262.1 GCA_002340265.1 Lentisphaeria bacterium UBA2565
ACTTTAAACTATTTCACAGCGCTTATTTTATACTTTCGTGGTTAAGAATTTAACTTTTGCATTATACATTTCTTCCTCAATGGGGCACATAAGAATGTAAGGAGATTTACCACGCGTGGTATACCTTTGCGTTTGCTAGAAGTTAAAACGAGAGAACCAGACCAACATGAAACATCAAATAAGTACCTTAATAAACCAGTGGGAGAAAAGTCTTCTTACTGGAAGTGAGTTAACCGCTGAGGAGTTAACTGCCGACAGCCCCGAGTTATTAGTCGAGCTTAGTGAGAGAATCGCCAGTATAAAAGCCACTGACTCTTTTTTCATAAACTTGTTTAGTGAAATAGATACCAATAAAGGTTCTACAAGATGTCCTAAAGAATACCCTCTTCCAAAAATTATAGATAATAAATATCGTTTAAAGAAAAAAATTGGAGCCGGTCACTTCGGGCTTGTATGGCTGGCAGAAGATATTGCTTTAGAAAAAGATGTGGCAATAAAATTTCCAACCTATCACATTTTATCTGATATAGACAAAGTAACCCAATTTAAAAATGAAGCGAAACTTCTTGCAGAACTTTCTAATGCGAGTCAACATATCGTGGAAGTAAAGGGCCTTGGTATAATTAGTCCACAGAACTGCATTATTGATGAAATTCCTTATTTTGTAATGGAGTTAATGACTACTACACTGGATAAACACGATTATAACTGGAGGGAAAAACCACTTGAGGTGGCTAGTGTTGTTGCCAAGCTGGCAGATGCCTTGCATGGGATTCATATCTATAAATCAGGGAACTTAATACATCGTGACATAAAACCGAATAACATTTTCATTAAAACTTATGCTGATGACTCATTTCAAGTAAAGCTAGGAGATTTTGGATTGGCTTTAGATCCAAATACCGATCCAAACAATGTTAACAATCACTACGGTTCAATTGGTTATGTTGCACCAGAGATACTAACTAATCAACCCGCCAGCGTTCGTTCCGACTTATACTCACTTGCCGTTGTCTTTTACGTAATGCTGACTGGAGTAGAACCATTTCCCAGTGGAAGTGGGCAAACCCGATTGGTCGATAATCTAGTTCAAGGGAAAATGCTCCCACCTGCGACAGTAAACGTTCATTTGAATGATTTCCTACCTCTGCAAGATGTATGTCTAAAGGCGATGTCTGGTGAGCCGGATGATCGCTACGACAATGCTAAACAATTTTCTGATGCTTTACGAAGTGCAATTGACTTGGTGACTGCGAAGAATAATTCTATCAAAGAGCATCCTTTAACTAAGCCAATCAATAAAAACAAGTCAAAGTCCCATTTTTTGATAGCTATTTTAATTATTTCTTTTTTAGCTATTGTTAATACGGATTTGTGGCTTCAAACAAATGTGTCTGACTTTGAGGCAAATGATTCAGTATTAAAACGAAACAATGATATTCTGAAAGAACAAAAACAACTATACTCTAGTAACGTAAATACTATTAACAATTCCAATGATCAAATTGCTGGAATAAGGAATGCTGAGCTGATTTTAAATTGGATACCTACTAACCCACATTTACGAACCCCAAAAGATCTTGAAGTGGTTGAAGAAGCTAAAAAACTCGTCGACCTTGTCTTAAAGGAAAATCCCAAGAATAAACATGCAAAGATTATCAAGCTGAAGTGTGAGTCTATTTTGTCTTTTACTAATTCTCCAGTAACTTTTCCCGTTCAAAGTCAAAAAAAATCTGCTTCTAAAGAAACTTTACCGAGAACGATTGTTAAAAACCAAGATAATGCTGAACTGAAAAGTATGATTGTCGAGATTAAGCAGAAGCTCGACGCTAATGCTAAAGGTCATGTAATCTATCAAAGTAAAAACTCGACAATACCTGAACCGTTGTCCATACCCAAACCCGATGATAGACCACAATTACCTGAAAAAGGTATTGAAGAGTCAGTGTCAAATAAAGAAGCTCTAAGCTTTGTCGGTCAAGCATTTTTAGGTAACAAAGTCCCTAACAGCAGTTTAAAAATGTTACTTGGGTACTTAAAAACGCCGAGCCCTTTTACTCACCGGGCAGGTCTACAGGGAATTTACAAATCTTTACAACATTCCACACCACCTGCAAACGACGTGGCATTAGCTCTCCCGTTGATTATGAATGCTTATAAGAAGAGCAACAACAGTCAAAATAAGACTCTAGCAAAGCAGTGTCTAGGACTTATTAAGAAGAAATATAAGTTGACAAAACAACAGGAACAATGTGTCGCTCAGCTGTTAGATGGCAAATAATAGCTAAATTCCGCCTTCACTCCGAGCATTAATTCACATATCGACGTTCAATAATGGTTTAACGAACGCTCAACCATTGTTAATTTCTAAAGCAGAGTGTGTATTCCTGATTACCTTTCGGACCTTTTAACGGTGACGCCAGACAATCGACAAACTTCCAGTTGAAGCTCTCGATGGCGAACGCTTTTACCTCTTCGACGCAACGGTGTTGCACCTCTTTATCTTTTACCACGCCACCTACAATTTCTGAACGTTTCGCCTCAAATTGCGGTTTGACCAAAATAAAGAACCAAGCGCCGACTTTGGTCAAATTGTCCATTGAACCCAGCACGCGTTTCACCGAAATAAATGAGACATCTGTCACCGCCACATCCACTTTTTCAGGAAGAAAGTCCTCGGCAAGGTCACGAGCGTTAGTGCGTTCAAAAACCGTAACACGCTTATCATCTCGAATCTTTGAGTGTAAAACGCCATGCCCTACATCAACCGTGTAGGCACGAATCGCCCCACGTTGAAGCATCACATCAGTAAAACCGCCAGTGGAAGCACCGACATCCAAAGTCGTCAAACCATCAAGTTTTGGCAGGTACTTATCCAGAGCTGGAATCAGTTTATAAGCGCCACGACTCACATAAGGGTTGCGCGCTTTTAAAAAAGGTTGTGTAGTCTCCGGAAGCATTTCCGAAGCTTTAGAAAGGACGTGATTTTCCGAAAGACGCACTTCGCCAGCCATGATCATGCGGCGAGCGGTTTCGATATTCTCAATCAGTCCCTGTTTTACAACAAGTTCATCAACACGTAACTTTTTAACTTTTTTGGCCATATTTTAGTTGGTTAGTTGGTTTGGTAGTTAGTTGGATAGCTATTTTACAGTATAACTTGATCTACTAAATAAAAAAATCTGACAAATTGGTCGGGTCAGACTAATTTGTCAGATTTAAATTATAAGAAAAATCCATTTTATCTACACCTAATGCAGATTCATACAGATTTCCTAATGCTTAATTACTAATTCCTAATTAGTAGCAACTGGTTTCAGCTGTGGGAAAAGAATTACGTCACGGATTGTTTCCGCACCAGTCAGAAGCATTACCAGACGGTCAATACCGATTCCCATACCACCTGCTGGAGGCATTGCGTACTCAAGAGCCGTTAGGAAGTCTTCGTCGATGTTTGCCGACTTCTCTTCCTCAGTACCTTCCATCATTTTGATCTGATCTTCAAAACGCTGACGCTGATCAAACGGATCATTTAGCTCAGAATAACCAGGAGCCATTTCCTGACCGTTAATCACAAGTTCGTACACATCTACTTTTGACGAATCATCAGTACATTTCTTCGCCAATGGTACGTGTTCAACCGGAACGCGTGTCACGAAAGTTGGCTGAATCAGAAGCGGTTCAATGTATTTGTCGTAAACTGCGTGAGAAACTTCATCATCTTCCCAATTCGTTTCACAGTAAACACCAAGTTCTTTCGCTTTCGCAACTTTATCTTCTAGAGATAGTTCGAACCAATTTTCACAAGTGTGCTCTGCGATTAGGTCGACATAGTTAACGCGGCGCCATGGCGTTGTTAAATCAATAACATTACCATTTGCGTGTTCAATTTTACGAGTTCCAATAACTTCGTCGGCAGCAGTAGTAATCATACCTTCCACCAAATCCATCATAGTACGGCAGTCACCAAACGCTTCGTATGCCTCTAGAACTGTAAATTCAGGATTGTGTTTCTTAGAGAAACCTTCGTTACGGAAGTTGCGGTTCATTTCGAATACTTTTTCAAAACCACCAACTAGAAGACGTTTAAGATTCAGCTCAGGAGCAATACGCATTACCATATCGGTACTTAGCGCGTTGTAGTAAGTTTCGAATGGACGAGCCGACGCACCACCTGCTTGAAGCTGAAGCATTGGCGTTTCAACTTCGTGGTAACCAAGGCTTTCCATGTAGTTACGAATCTCACGCATAATCGCGATGCGCTGTTTGAACACTTTCATAGAATCTTCATTTGCGATCAAATCCACGTAACGCTGACGGTAACGTTGCTCCACATCAGTCAAACCGTGATGTTTTTCAGGAAGTGGCTGAATAATTTTAGAAAGTAGTGTGAAACCTTTTACACGAACAGATATTTCGCCAGTTTTGGTACGGAACAATGTACCTTCCACACCAATAATGTCACCGATGTCAACTTTCTGGAAAAGCGGAAACAGTTCAGCACCAAGCACTTTGTTGTTTACAAAAAGCTGAACACGTCCTGAGAAATCTTTAAGATCGGCAAACATCGTGCGTCCCATTTTACGACGTGACATCATACGACCAGCAAGTTTCACTGCAACTTCTGCAGGCTCTTCTTTAACCTCTTCTTCTTCGAACTTCTTTCGAGACTCGCCGATTTCATTGCGGTCGGAATAGCGTTCTCCATAAGGGTTAACGCCAGACTCCTCCCAGAACTTAATTTTTTCAATACGCTGCTGAACAATCTCGTTTTCAGATACAACAGCTTGCTGAGAATTTGGGTTTTCTGCTGACATAGTAGAACCTTTAGTTAATAATAAATAATGGCGAGTAAGGTTTACCTTAAACAAACTCGCCTGAAATAAAAAAAAGCCGCCATCAAAAACTTGATGACGGCTAATTTTGAAATAATGGCTCCGACTGCTGGATTCGAACCAGCGACCAAGTGGTTAACAGCCACCTACTCTACCGCTGAGCTAAGTCGGAACGTCTTAAATTGTAAAAATGGCTCCGACTGCTGGATTCGAACCAGCGACCAAGTGGTTAACAGCCACCTACTCTACCGCTGAGCTAAGTCGGAACATCTTAAATTGTAAAATGGCTCCGACTGCTGGATTCGAACCAGCGACCAAGTGGTTAACAGCCACCTACTCTACCGCTGAGCTAAGTCGGAACTTTAAAGCATTTCTTTAATGCACTATTGCTTTCATGCTTTAATCAAATAAAGCATCAGCGAAATTAAACAACAAAGAAATTATAAATAATTGGCTCCGACTGCTGGATTCGAACCAGCGACCAAGTGGTTAACAGCCACCTACTCTACCGCTGAGCTAAGTCGGAACATCTTAAATTTGTTTTTGTGTGCAATCCCTTGGTTGGAACGCCCGATTAAAGTAGAAAAATTCTCCTAGTCTGCAAGCAGAAAAAATAAAAAAAATGTAAAAAAAAAGTTTTATATTTGTCAAAGGAACTTTTCAGCTTAATTTAAGCAGTGCGTTGACTAATAGTTATGAAAATTTTACTAAATAAAACATAGAGGGGTCTATCATGAAGTTAACAAAAAAATTGACTGCCATCGCAATCATGGCAATCATGACTACTACGGGGTTAAATGCAGCTGTAAACGAAGATTATAATACAGATTACACTGCAGGACGTAAAATCGGTCGTTCACTATCAAACATTGTTCTAGGTGCTGTAGAGCTTCCAAAAGCAATGGTAGAAGAAGACAAAAAACACGGTGCAGTTGCAGCTTACTCTACTGGTATCGTAAAAGGTCTTGGTCGTTTTGTTGTTCGTGAAGTTGTAGGAGTTTGGGAACTTGTTACTTTCTGGACACCTGACAAAGAGCCTAAAGTAACTCCTGAATACGTTTGGGACATGCCTGTTGACGAAGGATACGAACTTGATATCGATCCAAACGATCACAGCGACCACGTACTACACGCTGAGTAATCAGTCATAGATTTATAAAAAAGTCCCGCTCGATTTTGTCGAGCGGGACTTTTTTTGGAACAATGCTGGAGCATTTGTAGAACGATAGTAAAACAGTTGTTTAACAGTCGTGAAACTGCGTTAGCACTAGTCAAGCAGTCGCAATGCAATATCAGTAAACCGTCACGTAAACATTTCAAAAAAAAGGCGATTCCGAATAAATCGAAACCGCCCATAACCGAAAGCTTGTGATAAATAGTTAAACAGTTTCAGAACTAGCGTTCAACAACCGTTCTACCATTGTTTAACTACAGTTCAACCATCGCTCCTACTTGAAGCTCTGTTTGTAAAGCTCCACGTAAGGTTCAATCTCTTTCAGGTATTCACCGAATTCAGCCGAAGGAATCTGCTGTGCCGCATCACTTAGCGCCTTATGCGGACAAGGGTGACTTTCCACCACAATACCGTCAGCGCCAACCGCAATGCCGGCTTTCGAAAGCGGAAGAACAAGATCTAAACGACCCGCCGCGTGACTCGGATCGATAATCACCGGAAGGTGTGATTCCTTCTTAACCGCTGCAACCGCGCCAAGATCAAGCGTATTACGCGTTGCTGTTTCAAATGTTCTAATACCACGCTCGCAAAGAATTACATCCGGACAACCGTGAACCATCAAATACTCAGCGCAAGACAACCACTCTTTCACAGTAACCGACATACCACGCTTCAGCATCACAGGC
>DDLT01000291.1 GCA_002340265.1 Lentisphaeria bacterium UBA2565
ACTTGGGACATTACCAATTTTATAATTTTCTACATTAAAGAATGCGTAGGCGCACAATATTTCAACAAAGTCGCCTGCTTCATAGATGTAGTATATTTGGAAAGTGACTGTTGGCGAAGTCCCAGACAGCTCACCATTCGATTGAGCCATGGTGGATAGTGTCCGGTAAACTTAATTTCAAGTACAACTTTATTGGTAGGGAAACCTTCCCATCCGGTTCCGCCTACAGAGATATCCCAACCCTTTGTGATATTACATGAAAGTTTGCGATCGAAAGTGATGCGTACACGATTATCCACAAGACCTTCATAAACCTTACGTCGATAACGAATTTTTACGATTCCACGTGCATCCAATGAATCACGATAAAGAAAAAATTGATTTAAAGCATGACGATTTTCACCAGAAAGGTGAGATGTGGCGATATGTCCATTAACAAGCTTCTTATAGGTTGTTCGATCGGTTTTTGCGCGACTTTTAACAATCACAGAATTAAGACGACGTTTTACCTCAAAGAATACCGGGCTATCTTCGTCATCACTGTAAGTTCGTACGCGCAGTTTGAATCGATTGGCTTTGCCATCAAGGCTTTCATGGCAGAGTTTCAAGTCATGGCTATCGAGATACAAACTTGAAATAGTATACAGACCATCCGGCTGTATTGCACAGTACGGATCTTCCTTGACGTATGGTTTAATAAAACTTTCCACCGCCGCGGCTGTAGACTCACTTACGAGGTACTTTATCTCAAAGCGACTCCAAGTTGTCAGTTGCTGCAACCCCATAAATTTTCCCCTTTTCCCAAAAAGGTGTTTCCTGTTACCCTCCCCAGAGCACCCACAAAAATATCATAAATGACACATTATTCTAACCATATTCTAACATTATATTTAGTTTATTTTTTTCACAGGAAGAGTTTACTTTCCTCTTGTTTTTTATGGTTAATCTTTTATTAATAGTTGGCTTACAAAAAAATAACTGAGGGTTTGCTGTGAGGAGAATTAACTATTTTGTACTAATTTGCGGACTTATTTCCGCAAACCGTCTCATTTCTGAAAACGATCAATTTAAGCTTAAAAATCTAATTAGTGATTATCCTAAATTAGAGAGCTTGATAAAAGATTCATGGGTTGAGAACCTTGAATTGAAGGCGGCGAGGAATACCGCAGAAGCCGCCGAACATCTTCAATCTGCAGCCCACAAAAATTGGTATCCAAGATTTTGGTTTACCAGTGGAGTCGACCGTAACAAAACGTTTATCGACAGTGAAGAAAAATACGCAACTGATTTCGACAACCGCCTTCAGCTTTTACAACCAGTATGGAACTCGCAAATTCGTTACGACAGCAAGTCGGCACAGGCAGTTGCTAATCAAGCCAAGTGGTCACAGCTTTCGTTCAAAAATCAACTTTCCTTCAACGTACTTGCTACCTACTTCACTTATCTGACAAAACTACAGGATCAGCAAAGTTACCAGACAATCATCGAAAATGTAAAAAAACGATACAACCACGTCAAAGCCGAGGTTGATGTCGGCAAAAAACTAAAAGTTGACCTGTTAGAAGTCAATGCACAGCTACTGGAAAAAGAGTACGAGTTAACCCAGTCCCAAAACGAAGCCTCACAATCATTCCAACTTCTTGAGCTTCTAGTAAATAAAGAACTTGAACGAGCCCCTCTTAAAAGTGAAAAAATATCTTTATTAAAGTTGCCGAAAACTAAAGAGCTAATCGACCGCTCTTTAAAGAATAATCCAGAACTTCTTCAGGCAAAAGAGAAAGAAAATGAGTTGACTTATGAATATACAAAACTTAAATCAGAGCTCGTTCCAGAAGTCTACCTTACCGGAAGCTACGGCTATATGTCAGAAGGAGATTTTGACATAGGTTCAGAAGAAGAAAGCTGGAATGCGGGAGTAAAACTGGTCTGGGAGTTCGGCGATTTGACTCGTGGAAGCAGAAAACTGTCGGCATTACGTCAGCGTGAAGCAAGCACAGACCTGCGAAAGTATATTCAAAAAAGCATTCCAAATGATATAAAAACCACAGACTTACAGCTTAGAACAACCGCAGCGAACCTTGCCTCATTAGAGAAAAGAATAGAGCAGCAGGCTGAACTTTACCGAACTCGTGAAGAACAGTACAAAAGCGGAACGGTAACAATCACAGATTTATCAATTGCAGAAGATAATCTACTTGAATCACAGCTTAACTTTAACAATGCAAAAGCACTGTATAATATTACAGTCATGCAGTTGTGGATTTTATCAGGTGGAGAAGGTTCAGACGACAAGTAAATCGAATTGCTGATTTTTTGAGTTGCCAGCTACAAATACCGAAATTTCCGACTAAGTTTACTCCGTCAAAATTTGTAAACTTTAATATTACTCTAAGGATTTTTTTATGACTGAATGTATTTCGGTATTAGTTATTTGTTATCTGATCGGCTCAATCCCGTTCGGCTTTCTAATTGCAAAAGCAAAAGGTGTCGATATCCGCACAGTCGGAAGTGGAAACATCGGCGCAACAAACGTACTTCGAACATTTGGGAAAAAACTCGGTATTTCATGTTTTTTCCTAGACTTTCTAAAAGGACTTCTTCCTGTTCTTCTAACTATTGAACTAACCTGTAGCGAATATGCTCCGATCTGTGCTGTTGCCGGAACTGTCCTCGGGCACGTCTTCACAATTTTCCTAAAATTCAAAGGCGGTAAAGGTGTAGCGACCACAGCCGGAGCGTTAACCGGACTTGCTCCGCTTGCCGTTCTAGCAGGAATGATCATTTGGTTTATCACTCTAAAAATCACTGGCTATGTTTCACTTGGAAGCATTATTTCCGCGCTTGTACTTCCTGTTTTAATCTGGTTTGACCTTTTCGGAGAAAACTCCATTCAAAATAAGTACTTTTTCATCGTAATGGGTTTTCTTGTGGCTTATCGACACAGAACTAACATTCAACGACTTCTGAAAGGCGAAGAAAACAGTTTTAAAAAGAAAGGAAAGTAACCATGAAGATTTCTATAATAAGTGATGGAGGCTGGGGCACAGCAATTGCCCTGCTCCTAAATGACAACGGACATGATGTTACAATTTGGGGTGCGTTTCCTGATTACATCGAAGAGATGAAAGAGAAGCGTGAAAACACACGTTTTCTGAAAGGAATAACACTTCCAAAATCAATCACACTGACCGCAGACATCAAAGAAGCTGTAGAAGATGCAGAAATTCTTGTACTGGCGACACCTTCACAATACATGCGCAGTTCATTGGAACTTATCAAACCGCTAAACTACTCCGGCAAAATTTTTGTGGACCTTGCGAAAGGTATCGAAGTTGGAAGTTTGAAACGAATCAGTGAAATAGCCGAAGAGATTTTAGGCGAGATCAAATACGTCTGCCTTTCTGGGCCAAGCCATGCCGAGGAAGTCGGCAAAAAGATTCCGACAACTGTAACAGCCGCCTCTGAAAATGAGAATGCAGCCCAAGCGGTTCAAAAAGCATTTACAAACCAGTCCTACTTCCGCGTGTACACATCTGATGATGTAATTGGAGCGGAACTTGGTGGCGCACTGAAAAACGTCTTCGCTATTGCTGCTGGCGTTATTGACGGAATGGGATTTGGAGACAACACAAAAGCGGCATTGATGACACGAGGTGTGGCTGAACTTTCTCGCTTAGGATTGGCCCTTGGTGGTAAAGAGTCGACCTTCTCCGGACTTAGCGGGATCGGTGATTTGATTGTAACCTGCACGAGTCAGCACAGCCGAAATCGTCATGTCGGCGAAGAACTTGGTAAAGGCAAAAAGCTTGAAACCATCATCGAGGAGATGCAGATGGTAGTAGCCGAAGGCGTCAAAACGGCAAAAAGTGCCCACGAGTTAGCAAAGAAAATCGGAATTGACACACCAATTGTCAACGAAGTCTACGCCTGCCTTTACGAAGACAAAGATCCTCGCCAAGGCATCAAAGACCTAATGACAAGACCGTTAAAAGCAGAGTAATTAATAATTTACTTCGGCCTTGCCTTGCCCCTACGGGGTCGTCCTTCGGACGATATAAAGGCGGTACCTTTTAAGGAATTAGGAATGAGAAAAAAAATCACCTTCCTAAACAACTAACAACCTAACCAACAAACCAACTAGTAAATGAAAAACAGTATCACATATAGAGTACCTTATGCGGACAGCGATCAGATGGCTGTGGTTTATTACGCGAACTATTTCACCTATTTCGAACGTTCACGTAATGAACTGCTACGCGCAATTGGTTTACCATACACTGTTTTTGAAGAAAACGGTTTCATGCTTCCGGTAACTCAGGCTCACTGCGATTATAAAGCTCCAGCGAAATATGATGATTTTCTTGAAATCTCTGCTGAGGTAGTAGAAGTAACACGTGCGACAGTCAAAATATTCTGTCAGGTTTTACGTGATGGAGTGGTACTTGCTGAAGGTTTTACGGTTCACGCCTGCATGTCGGCTGAAACGAGAAGAATAACCCGATTCCCTGATTTTATAAAAGAAAAGATAACAATTGATTAATATGACAACTCCCGAAACAATTGGACTCATTGCCGGACGCGGTAAGCTTCCCCTGCTCTTCTGCAAATGTGCAAAAGAAGCCGGTGTAAAACACCTTTCTGTTATTGCAATGTATGAAGAAACTGATCCCAAAATCGAAGAACTGGCAGATAATGTCGACTGGTTTCATGTCGGACAAATCAAAAAAGCCTGTAAAGCACTTCGTAAACAAGGCGTTTCACATGCCGTTATGGCAGGTCAGGTAAAACCTTCAAAACTGT
>DDLT01000021.1 GCA_002340265.1 Lentisphaeria bacterium UBA2565
TCTTCAAAAACTGGCTCGGTCCGGGGCTTTTCAACAGCTTTTCGGCGATCTCAGTATCAAACCATTTTATGACATTTCAGCGCGGAGTGATTGATTTCCGCAACCTGTTCTACTTCTTCAGCATGATAACGCTTCCGCTTTATCTGACCTGGATAATTGTAAAAAGTCACAGATCAGGGAAATAGGGGGAATTATGAAAAACAGTAAATTTTATACAGTAATCGGCTGCCTCGCGCTCTGCTTTTCGGTGATAATCGGTAATCTTCTGATTCAGGATTATGTTCAAATCCGTAAAGATTTTACCGAGGATCAACGTTTTACACTGACGGAAAATACCAAAACTGTGCTTAAGAGTCTGGACACACCAGTGGAGATTCGTTTCTACTACACCGCATTTAACAACAACATGCCGGCGGAGCTGAAAAGTTACGCTGCACGAGTTCAGGACCTGCTTTCAGAATACGAAGACGGTTCGGAAATGATCGATTTGAAAATCCTCAATCCGGTCGCAAACTCCGAAGCAGAAGACATGGTGCTTTTTGACGGTCTGAAACCAATTGCCACAATCGCAGGCGAACGCCTTTATCTTGGGGTTTCGGTGTCCTGTCTCGATAAATCGAAGACGCTTTCACAACTTTTACCGAAGAATGAAAATCTGTTAGAATATCAGCTTACTCGTTCAATTCTTCAGACCTATCGCGGTGAAAAACCGACTGTTGGTGTCATCAGTTCACTGCCTATTCTCGGCGGCGAACTGACCATGGAGATGGCGCAGGCTGGTCAACGCCCTGCTCCCGCCTGGATGACATTTCAGGAACTTGGCGAAGAGTTCGAATTGCGTTCCATCAATCCGCTTTCTAATATGATTCCTGAAGGTTTAGACGCACTAATTATCGTACACCCTCCGGAAATGTCACCAATTATGGTCAATAAAATCGAAGGTTTCATCGCCCAAGGTGGAAATGCGCTAATCTTTGTCGATCCGAGTTCAATTGTCGGAGCCGGACTGTTACGGAAAAAGGTTAACTTCACCGCCACCACATCACTTTCAAATCTGGGACCACTCTTCAAAAAATGGGGAGTCGAGTTCAATCCAAAAGAAGCGGTTGCCGACAACCAGATCGGGCGCCGAATCAACCAGAACGATCAGATCAAAGCTTTACCAACGCTTCTTGATCTGCAAAAAGATCAGTTGAATTCAGAACACGTTGTCACCACCAAACTTGATCTGGTTTCACTGGTTTTCGCCGGAAGTCTGAATATCGACAATTTGAACCAAAGCCTTAAACCGGAAATCCTCCTTTCATCGTCAAAAGAGAGCCAGATTATTGCCGCGAAAGATGCGTTCAATCCGGAACAGGTGCTGGCACAGTTTAAAAGCGATGATAAATCTAAAGTTCTCGGCGTATCACTGACGGGTCAATTCCCGACCAACCAGAAAGTCAACACTGCCGAAAGCACCCTGTTTATTATTGCCGACAGCGACATAATCTATGATCAAGTTTGTGTAAAAATGACAAAAACACAAAATGGACAAATTCCTTCGCTTCTAAACGACAACATCAGCTTTTTCCAAAATGCTGTGGAGTACCTGACTGGAAGCAAAGAGTTGATTGGTATTCGTTCACGTGAAGTTACCAAACGACCATTTGTCAGAATTCAAAACATGCAGGCGGATGCCGACCTGAAGTTTAAGAATCAGGTTATGGAAAAGGTGAAGAAGCTGGAAAAGGTTCAAGCCGAATTCACCAAACTCGCCCGTGAAACCGAAGATAAAAAAATCATCATCACGCCGGAACAGCGCGACGCCTTGATTGATATGCGAAAAACTCAGGCGACGATTCAAAAAGAGATCAAAGAGGCGAACAAAAAACTTTACAACGACGTCAACACAATGAAACGACGCATCAGATTCTACTGTATCGGTTTGATGCCCCTGCTGATTGCGGCTATCGGACTAGTCATCGCGTTGATTAAAAATGGGAGATGTGCAGCAAAATGAGTAAAAAACAGGCATTGATTCAATTGGCAATCGCCTTTGTGGTTGCAATTTTGTTCACTATTTCGGTATTGCCGAAACGCATTCATGATAAAGACGAAGAGCTGGTACTATTTCCAAACCTTCCAGTCAACGACATTCAAAAAATCACCATTAAAGGCAGTGACGGTTTCACCGAAATTGTCTCAGGAAATCAGGAATGGCTTGTCGCAAACCGTGACAACTATCCGGCTGACTTCAACAAAGTGCGTCAACTTCTAACCGGTTTAAACGAAGTAAAAGTGATTCGTGAACCGCAAGTCGGAAGCTCTCAGATGAACCGTTTGAAAGTGACCAAAGAAAAAGGTCTTGAAATCACCCTTTACGGCAAAGACGACAAAGTGGTTCAGTCACTGATTTTAGGGAAACGTCACTTTTCTGACAGTGCCGACGAAAGCGTAGTCAGCAACGGTCAGGTTCCTTCCGGTCGATATATTCGACTAAATGAACAAAGTCCAAAAGTAATGCTCTTAGACCAACACTTTTCCAATATCTATGCCGACGCCAAAAACTGGATTGACAAATCATTTGTTCAAATGGGAATCATCAAATCAATCGAAGTCAGACACCGTGAATTTCCAAAAGAAGGCTGGAAGTTAAGCAGTGAAGACAAGAAAGGTAATATGAAACTGCAGGGCTTAGCAGAGAATCAAAAGGGCGACCTCGGCAAAATCAAAGCATTGGTCAACTTCTTCCCTTCTCCGAAACTCATTGATGTGGTGACCGACAAAGAGATGCTTAAACATATCCAGTTTAACACCGCTGTCACCATCGAAGACGAAGAAGGATTTCGCTATCAGTACGCATTTGGTACCGAAATTGACGATACGACAATCATCAAAGTCAAAACCACTTTCGCCAAGCCAAACAAAGAACTACTTGATAAGCTGAAGAAAGAGCACCGATACTCAAAGTGGTTCTACCAAATTCCGACCTCGTTGATTTCAGCTTTCAAATTCAAACGCAGTGAACTGATTAAAACGGTTGAGAAGAGCAAGGAGTAAGAAGCGAGAGGATAGAGGTGTCATGTTTGATGCTTGGATTTGATAGTTTAGCGTGAACGCCAAAGCCCTGCTTGGTAGTCCTCGAAGAGGTTTAATTTTCAATAACCCGTGGTGACCGAAGGGAACCTCGGGTGTGAAATACATAAAGAACGTCCTCGAAGAGGACGAACAATATACAAAAGGATAAACATGACGACACTTTCTGAAAAAACATCAAAAGCCACCATCATCTGGCGTACGCTCCTTTTCATCTGGTTTATGGCAATCTGTTTCGTCCCTGCCCCACTTCCGCTCGGCGCGGGAAAATTTCTGGTAAAATTTATCGAACTTTTCATCAGCCTCCCCGACAATGTCTCCGCCACCATCGCCACAATCATACTACGCTGTATCAGCCTTTCGATGATCGGGGTACTCATTGTTCAATCCTTACGAACCACTCGCCGAAAAATAGCCATTCCCGTCAGCCTCATCATGGCACCGACAATCGTCATCACCTCGCTTTGGATTTACTACTCCCACTTCCCGATTCCATTCCAATTCTGGATTGGTGTCGCCAGCGCGGAAGTCGGCGTACTAATTGCATTTTCACTCCAACGTAACGGCATCATGTTCGCCAGCCTTTTCAGCTTCATCACCATCACATTTATTTGGGCGACTTCTACAGGAATCAGCGACGATCTATACGAAAATGGCAAAGCGACTGCACGTCATATTATGAGCGCTTCTGAACAAATTCCCAGCGGTGACAGAGGTTTCGAGCAACTAATGGAAAAAGCCTTCACATTTGCAAAGGAAAATACCAGAGGCGATGCTCGCGAACCAAACAAAGCCGCAATTCTGGCACTCGGCGCCATTTTAGGAGAAGAAAAAATCGTCAAAGTCGCCAAACGCGAACTCAACGTCAAAAACCTTCCGAAAGTAATCAAACTGCGCAACCGAATCACCGCCTACAAGCGTGGTGACCTATCACGTCACTTCTGGGTCAGTGCCGCTCTAGCTGTCTTATCAACTGACAAACAGTCAATCCGAGTCGGCATTATGAAAGAAGTTATGGACTCCAACGGTGGTTCCGGCTTCTCATTTGTTGATCTCGCCGCCGACCTTGCAGGAATCCGTTTCGCAGAAATGGCAACCGAAAGCCCCGAGTCAGCTCGAAAATTACAGGAATTAATTGCCAAAGGCGTAAAACTATCCGACTTCATGCCGAACCCCTTAGATCTTCCGGAAAAGATAGAACTAGAACGTTTCCAAGAAGAGTACGGCGGTCTGGGAGGAGCAAAAACAAAAGAGTTAATTAAAGTTATCGAAAAACGAATGGAGACCTGCATTTACTAAACGTTCTGCGTGATGCGTTCTGCGTGATGCGTTCTGCGTGATGCGTTCTGCGTGATGCGTACTGAGTGGGGCGTTTCCTGGGAACGCCGAATTCCTTCTCAGCAAACCTAAAGCAGGAGCAACTAAAAAAAGTGAGTTAAACGAGAACAAATCAGTGAAGCGTAAGGTTAGTAAGGGACAGTTTATTCAATAGGGAAAATTTTATTCCACCTAAAGACAGCTGTTTGGTCTGAAGAGAAGAACGACATTCCGCCAGAGTCTAGCTTATTTAATACCTTTCCAAGGATACCCTGTTCTTTCGATTCTGTCCATATTAGTGTCATCTGATACTTTTCCTCAGGAAGTACAATTAAAGAACTATCGGTTTGCATTGTTGCGCTCCGGCTGAATT
>DDLT01000212.1 GCA_002340265.1 Lentisphaeria bacterium UBA2565
AGGACTTTGTCAACAGTCTGAGGCTCGATTCACAGGAATCGAGCTTTTTTTTATCTTCTGCGTAGTTTAAAGAATAAACTCGATAAACACCTTTCCTTTCTTTAAAAAATCTTCATCTGTGTTATTTTTCTCAGCTTATGAATAAAACACGGAGGTAAGCATGAATACAATAGATGTAATTTATAAACGACGTTCAATCAAAGAATACGATAAAAATTATGTAATTAGCGCGGATGATGAAAAGAAGCTATTAGAAGCGGCGATTCAGGCTCCGACCAGTTTTAATATTCAGCACTGGCGTTTTGTAATTATAAGAGATCCAGAGCTACGTGAAAAAATTCGTAAAGAGCTAGGCAATGATCAGGCTCAGATGACAGACGCGTCTCTCTTGATTCTATTTACAGCAGATACATTGGCATGGAAAAATGAACCTTCCAGATATTGGGCAAATGCGCCACAGGAAGTGTCAGACCTGCTGGTAAACTGGATGGGACCTTTTCACGATGGACGTGAGTGGTTACAGCGTGATGAAGCACAACGTTCCATTGGAATGGCAATGCAAAATCTGATGTTGGCGGCAGAAGATTTAGGACTAAACTCCTGTCCTATGATTGGTTTTGAGATTGAGAAAGTCGCCGAACTTATCAACCTTCCAGAAGGCTATGTTATGGGGCCGATGGTTGCGATAGGAAAGGGCACAAAAGCACCTTGGCCAAAGCCGGGACAGCTTCCGCTTTCTGACCTGATAGTAGAAAATAGTTTCTAGTCATTTAAAATCATTACAAAGCTAGTTCAAAGAATTAACTACTTAAAAACCAGAACTCTTAGAATATAAGAAAGGCTCGATTCGCAAGAACCGAGCCTTTTTATATGAACCTCAAATAAGTTATTATATTCTTTTACTTTTTTGATATTTTCTCAATAATTTCATTAGTACTAGCTGTTAACCTGAGTTCGCATTTAATACCTTCTGCACAGAAATGAACAATAGCTCGAGCCAACTCATGAACGCAGGGAGCAGGGAAATGTTTGAATTGGTTTGTATATCTAATGTCGTTTGGAAATTTTGAAGTTTCATCTGGCATTCTCTCTACAAGACTACCAACTGTATCTTTACTTGATTTATATTCGATTTCATAGCTACGTATACGCGACATTCTTCTCCATTGACCATTGCCATTCATACTTTCACAAAAAGATATGGCCGTGAATAGACTCGGTATATTATGTGATATTTTTCTGAGTTGAGGTTCTTTGAATCCAGCTTTTTCTAGCGTTGCTTTTAGTGAAATCTCAATACTTACTAGCGATAAGTAAATAACTGCTTGGCACGTTGAATAATCAGTGTCACCATTCTTTTCTAACAGGAGTGTAGCCGATTCAAGTAGACGCTCAGACATCTCAAGGTTATATGCAGATTCAATATTCATTTTTTTGTCATTCCCTTTTTGCTGTCTGTGGGAATAGAGGTTTATTCCAAAAAGTATTAAAACTATTCCGCCTCCTAATATTCCTCCCCCGATAACTCCAGACCAAACAGAGTCAGCTGAAATCCCAAAAGCTTTTTTCAGATGAGCAGATGTTATACCGAGAAACGCTCCGGCTACTAATGAAATTATGAATTTGTGGCTGTTCTTCATTTTATATATTCCCTAACTATTACAACTTTTTAAAAATTTTCTTGAGCGTGGTAGCACCAAAGTAATCTCTTAGAAAAAGAGGGAATGCACTCAGTACCGCCACTTTATTGGATGGCTCAATATATTTCGTAAGCTGACACTCAAATATCTCTTCTTGTTCTAGAAGCTCTTCACTTTCTTCATAAGTGTCATGAACAATCAAATTCGCCTTCTTTAGATTCTCTGAACTGATAAAGTCCCAGTCAGTCATCGATAGTTTCCTTAAATCTTCATAATCTGTTTGGTTTGAAACTAAGTCCTTGTATTCACTTTCTGATACAGCAGTTTCGCTTTTAAACTCACGCTCTTCTGAAATATGTTTTAATGCTTCAACCATGGGATAACTTATAAAAAGCTTCCCTTTATCTGTTTCATCATGAAAAAATTGAAGTGCATTATTAATTTTATCATCATCGGCGTTAGTCGCATGACCATCATAATCAAAGAATAGGTATATTTGTGAAACTGTGTCTACATCAAGCTCATCCAAGGTTTTAATATTCTTTTTATTTTTCTTAGGATCTTTCTTATAGCTTTCACGTAGAATTTCAATTACTTCTAAAGAGTCATCCTTCAATAGCTCATCCCATAAACTATATATAACCGTATTATAAGTCGCATGGACTATGATGGTATCTTCTCTAGAAAAAAGATATTTTTTAGATTCTTCAAAATCTGTGGTTCTGTTTTTGCACCTTCGAAGATAAAGAGGATGTGGCTACTCATTAGAGAAAACTCCGCCTCGGAATAGTTTTTCTATATTGTGGGCTTTACGTAGTTCTTTTTCTGTGTAACGGAATGTTGGCTTTATATCATCATTTTCCATCACGAAGTAACAGTCTGGACGAAGTAGGTCATTGGACATAATACTGGTGTTATGAGTGGTTAGAATAACCTGTGCATTTATTTCTTTGAGTTTTTTAACAATAGCCTTTGCCGCTTTGAAATGATAAAAAGCATCAAACTCGTCGATAAAAATAAAAGTAGGGTTAATAGATGAATCATAACCTTCTTTTGATTCTATATGATAATTGAGTATTACAAAGGCAGTGTATAGATAACAAAAACTTATTGTCCCAGTGGATGCTACTTGAAAAAAGTCAACTTTGCGATCGGTGTATTGTATAGCTAATCTTTTTTTCCCTTCAACCTCGTATGTTGTTAATTGATCTTTAATCCCTAATTCTTTAATAAAGTTTTTAAATCCAGCGAAATCGTAAGTAATTATTAAGTCTGAAATTTTTTGCTGATTATATTCATTAAAATTATGATTTACGGATTCAACCTGAACGCACCTTTTTATAAATGTAAGAAAATGATCAAAAGTTTGGTTTACTGTATTATTTATTAGAACTGTATTGTTCAGAACATATTTTAGTAAAGAAATCTCCTTATTTGTGCTCAAGTCTTTGTTTAATGTTTCAGCACCTTCCAGATTGACAGTGGCAGTATCACTTATGTCCCTATCTATGTATAAGACTTGCTCATTATTAATCAACAGTTCTTCATAAATGACTTTTGTAGGAGAGCTTTTACTGCATTTATACAAAAGAGTGTTTTTACCAAAGGTAAACATGTAGCAGAATTTAGCGACATTTGCATTACTATCAGCATTTAAGTAATTCTTTGATGCCCTATCCCATACATTATTATCAAATATATGATTTTTTATATCAAATATTGCATGACCTAGATTTGATTTTCCGCAACCGTTTGGACCGTAGATGATTCCTTTTGAAACCATTCCGTCTTTTACACACTCCTTGTTGAAGTCGTAATTTTTTGTATCGGTCAGGTCAAATACGAAGTTTTCTTTGAAGTTCTTAAAGTTTTTTACTTCAAATCGTTTTAACATTTCTATCACCATATATTTGAGTTATTTATTCATTTTCTCCACCTAACTTAATAGACATGTCGGGGTTTGCAAGAACTGCCGTAAAAAAACTACGGCAGATGCGCCTGAAGCATAAAAATGGAGTTTTGTATCTACGAATCAAGATGTTATGCCATGTTTTAATCCTCATAATGTCATCATACCTCTTTGAATTGCTTGTATACATTTTCTAGCTGTTAAACTCAAATTATTGGAAAGTCGTTTGAAATAATTTTAAATCTGTCTAGTATTTATCTGACTCGTACCAGTTGAATGTTTATTACAATCGGGGACGGGGGAAGAACAAATAACCAGAATTATTAAAAACAGAAAAGGAATCTCCATTATGGGAAAAATTCAATCACAAGCAGACAAAATCGAGTTTGTTACAGAAGCGACAAATCTCGTTGCTTTAAACACAGAAAAGCTTACAGCGGCAAAGTTTGACCCAACAGAAAAGGTCGGTGAGCTTAAAGCACATATTGCTGCTGTTGACGATGCCGCTACGGTTCGTAATAATGCGCGTCAGGTCTCAAAAGAGGCTACAACAGCTTATAATAAAACTCTTAAGGAGGCGTACAAAGAGACTTCTGCATTGGTAAATATGGTGGAAGGTGCGTTGGGTTCTGATGATCCTTTGGTACAATCTCTTAAAGATCTTCGCAATTAGTAAGTTGCCGATAAAAGCGACGTTTTGACGGTAAGTCTATAAGGTGAGTCTTTTGACTCACCTTTTTTATTGTCTGCTGCGTATTATTCGTAAGCGTCAACTTTGGAGG
>DDLT01000300.1 GCA_002340265.1 Lentisphaeria bacterium UBA2565
CTACCACTTTGCACATTCCCGCATCGGCGGCTTTCGGTCCGTGATTAGTCATCAGCTCGCCGGCACGCACTCGAATCCATGATGGACCACTGATTTTCTCGAATGACAAGACGTCGCCTTCTGGATCATACACCCAGTCATTCAGACGAACAACAAAGAGGTTGTTACCAACTGTCGCTTCCGGCTTCAACTCTTCAATCGGACGAATAAATCCAGGCTTCTTATTGGTCGATTTGTGACGATACGGCATCAGCGTCACCTCATCCACCCATGTTACACTTCCTGCCTCTTTGTCACTTGTGATGCGGACATAAAGGTCTTTACCAATGTAGGGCTGATCTTTGAACGAGAAGAAATCCAGTTCGCCGTCGTTACCGTTGCGGCCTTGGAAGAAGTGTACAGAATTTTTTGACAAGGTTTTTTCTGTTAAGCCGTCTTTATAAAACGCCTCGATATGAACAAGCTTTTTCCACTGGGTTCTGACTTTAAGCTTAAGCGCATAACCATAGTTCGGTTTGATCTTCTCGGTCGCTTTTATAGTTGCCGAACCACCATGGGATATCTTCATTACACCATTTCCTTTCAGGGCTGAATTTGCATTTTCAACAAGCTCACACTGCCCTTTCCATTTCAACGGTCCTTTTTCAAAGTCTCCGCCCGGAATCAGGTTCTTTGATGTTTTGAAGTTCCAAGTTGGTCCGACGAATGTTTTCTTTGACTTTCCAATGTTCCGGCTGCTGACACAGAACCAGCTGTAGATGGTGTTATCTGCAAGTTTTTCTGCAATATATTCGCCTTTTTCGTTTTTCTTCACTTCAACCTTTTTCTTCTTGTCGCCATTTGGATAGATGAAAACGCGTTGATCGCTAAGCTTCTGACCTGTTGCAAAGCTAAGTTTGACATCCCCCGGAATCACCTGACGCTGACGGTTTGCCGGCGATGGCGATTCCATATAACAGTCGTAATACAGCTGTTTTATTTCTGTTTCTGAAATCGGTTTGTTGTAAATCGCCAGTTCATCGATTGCGCCCGGGAATTTACCTAAAGAAAAGCCTTTAGGAGCTAGAATCATCTGTGGTTCAGTTTTAATTTGACCGAGTTTCTTCATGTCTTTGTACACAGTCACCAAGCCATCTGTCTGGTTTACCGAAACAATAACGTGCGCCCATTTGTCAACTTTCCATTCTGTCGGAAAGGATTGAGAATAGTTATTCCCTTTTACCTTGCCCCAAAACTTAAAGTCGTTCATATTCAGCTTTAGCCCTGAGGGGGTCGCCTGTAAATGCATGTAACTTGATAGGTTAAGTAGCGAAAAGTTGTTCGGCATCGAATTGAACTTTACCCAGAAGCCAATGGTTTGAGAACCAAGGTTAGGAGAGATCATGCTGGAAGATATTGGATGAATACTGCAGTCAGCAGCTTTACCTACAAGCCCTTCTGTTGTCGGAATGGTTTCGTCTTTATAGCGGTCTCCTTTTGGAAGAGCCAGCGCATAGCCGGAACCAATTGTGTCGAAAAACTTGTTGTTCTTTACTTCAAAACTAAACTGCTTAATCATTCGGTCATTTGGAATTTCCAGATAGACGAAGCGACGGCAGGTGTAGGATTTTCCATCGTTTAGCTGAATTTCCGCCATGTGCATTCCCGGTGACAAGCTCGCCGCAAGCTTTGGGTTGATATAAAACTTGACCTTTCCTGTGCGTTTTGGCTGGAGAATTAAACCTTTTTTGGAAGAAACCAACCACGGTTCTGTAGTTTTGATGATTACTTTCTTTGGCGTTTTCTTTTTGTTACTGATTTCCAAGATATGCGGCGGCAGTTTCTTCATATCCGAATAAGAGCTTGCCACTTTGTGATAAGGTTTTACCGGTTTTACAATATATGGGTAAGGTAACTTCATTCCCATCGGGAACGGACGCGAAGTCGGATCACCATATACATTAATAAGAAACGCCGTGCCTCCGATGTGCCGCCCTTTAAACTTTGTCGCATAGTCGCCCCACCACGCCTGACCGACTGTATCACCATTCATTAAAAGTCGTTCATTGTAAGGCATCGAAGGATTACCTGCTGCACCGGAAACTGAGCGAGTTCCACCATGAGTCGCAATTGCGTGATAACGCAGAAGTGTAAAGGCAAGGTTATGCTGACTTTCAATCTTTCCAACCGAACATGCTCCCATATTTACCACAGTAGGCTTTTTATCATTCAAAAAACGTCGCACCTCACCACTACCGATGCCATGCATACCAGTTGGATGTCCGTGTCCACCCAGTCGAGTATAACCAAGGTCAAGCTTCATCAACTTTGCCACGTTAAAACCCATGCCGTGGGCATTAAGATTGAAGCCCGGAAAACCAATTGTATCCTGATAATCTTTATCACGGTAGTAGTTAATGCCGTTCGGCTCCAACACATCAAGTTCAAAGAATACTTCATTAGGTATCATATCCCACTGACGAAGCTGTGTAAACCCGTAGCGCCAGGTGTAGTCTCTTTCATTATCATAACGGATGCTTCGATCCAGAATAATATCAATATCCTGAGCCTTACCATAATCACTTTCCTCACCATAATAAGGGATACGGCCAACCCACAAATCATCCTGACCGGTTACGCCGTCTTCAGCAAAGTCTCCGCCGCCGGCCATTATGCCGTCGCCATTCTTATCCCAGTCACCTCTCAAGTCAACATAGTAATAATCCGTCGGGAGACTTCCCTGATTGATGTAAACACCGT
>DDLT01000200.1 GCA_002340265.1 Lentisphaeria bacterium UBA2565
TTCAACATATCAACTACAGAAACTTCGTCACGCTGCGCGGAGTTATTCGCCTCAAAATGGGTGTTTGAATTTATGCAACTTAAACTGGTTAAAGGTTTCAGGTTCGCAGATTGCAAGTTGGAGGTTTGAGAGTTACAGGCGGATTGGGAATTGGGGGAGTAAGAGTTGGTTGATACTTAGGTCTATCCATACGTTCAAAGTTCAAAGTTCAAAGTTCGAACTTCAAAATCTTTTCCTATTGCCTGATGCTTGATGCCTAACGCCTGATGCTAACGTCTTTGCAAAAAAAAGCTCCGCCTGGAAAACCAAGCGGAGCTTTTAAAGTTTAACTAATTAACTTAGTCTCTGATATTATTTAGAGATGTAAGCAACTAGATCAAGAACTTTGTTTGAGTAACCGATTTCGTTGTCGTACCAAGATACAAGTTTAACGAAAGTATCAGTTAGAGCAATACCAGCACCTGCATCGAATACAGAAGTACAAGTTTCGCCGATGAAGTCGTTAGATACAACTTTATCTTCAGTGTAACCAAGAACACCAGCCATTGGACCTTCAGAAGCAGCTTTCATTGCAGCACAGATGTCAGCGTAAGATGCAGCTTTCTCTAGGTTAACAGTTAGGTCAACAACAGATACGTCTGGAGTTGGAACACGGAAAGCCATACCAGTAAGTTTACCGTTTAGCTCAGGAATTACTTTACCAACAGCTTTTGCAGCACCAGTAGAAGATGGGATGATGTTCTGACCAGCACCACGTCCACCACGCCAGTCTTTCATAGAAGGACCGTCAACAGTTGGCTGTGTAGCAGTAGTTGCGTGAACAGTTGTCATTAGACCGTCTTTGATACCGAAAGAGTCGTTAAGAACTTTAGCGATAGGAGCTAGACAGTTAGTAGTACAAGAAGCGTTAGAAACGATGTCCTGACCAGCGTAAGTTTCGTTGTTAACACCCATTACGAACATTGGTGTAGCATCTTTAGAAGGAGCAGACATAACAACTTTCTTAGCACCAGCTTCGATGTGTTTACGAGCAGTTTCGTCAGTTAGGAAAAGACCAGTAGATTCAACAACAACGTCTACGTCGATGTCAGACCATTTTAGGTCAGCTGGGTTACGCTCAGAAGTAACGCGAACAGTGTTACCGTTAACAACTAGGTTACCGTCTACAACTTCAACAGTACCGTTGAAACGGCCGTGAGTTGAGTCATACTTAAGCATGTATGCGATGTAGTCTACGTCGATAAGGTCATTGATACCTACAACTTGAATGTCTTCACGCTCAACAGATGCACGGAAAACGAAACGACCGATACGGCCAAAACCATTAATACCAACTTTGATAGCCATGATATTACCTTTGTTTTTTGAGCTTATGCTCGTTGTTTAATAATAGCAAACTTATAAAAAGCTCGCTTTTTCTTAACTAATTTATTTTTAAGACGGCTAAAAATAGAGGGTAACTTTGAAATGTCAATTGCCTTTTTCATTTTAAATAAATAAATTTTTATCGATTTAAATTTATCCTCAAAAAATATGCTTTTTATGTTAGTTTTATGTTCAAAATGTCTATCAAGAAGCCGTGTCACAGTGCGACACAAACATGCTTTCAGGTGTGACACTGTGACATCATGTCGCACTCAAAAACAGTTCTACTGTGACACACTTTCTCCATACAAATTATTTTAGCCTCAAATCAACTTTTTTATTTGCTAAAATGAAAAGTGGCACGTCTGTTGCTATGTAATTAAACAAATCACAAAACTGTGACACGAATAAGATTTTTATTAAAAAGACTTAAATAACTAAGGAGTATCCATCATGGGTAAAATTATCGGTATCGATCTAGGTACAACAAACTCTTGTATGGCCGTAATGGAAGGCGGCGAATCTGTAGTAATTCCAAATGCAGAAGGTAACCGCACAACACCATCTGTTGTGGCATTCACTAAAGACGGTCAGCGTCTTGTAGGTCAGACTGCAAAACGCCAGGCTGTAACTAACCCGCAGAACACCGTATTCTCTGTAAAACGTTTCATGGGTCGCCAGTTTGGTGAAGTTGAACACGAAACTCACCTTGTTCCTTACGAAGTTGTAAAAGCGTCTAACGGTGACGCACACGTAAAAATCGAAGGTAAAGTTTACTCTCCACCAGAAATCTCCGCAATGATCCTTGGTAAACTGAAGGCAGACGCTGAAGCTTACCTTGGTGAAACTGTAACAGAAGCTGTTATTACTGTTCCAGCATACTTCAACGACGCACAGCGTCAGGCAACTAAAGACGCAGGTAAAATCGCTGGTCTTGAAGTTAAACGTATTATCAATGAGCCAACTGCAGCATCTCTTGCTTATGGTCTAGATAAAAAGACTGAAGAAAAAGTTGCAGTATTTGACCTTGGTGGTGGTACATTCGATATCTCTATTCTAGAACTTGGTGATGGAGTTTTCGAAGTAAAAGCAACTAACGGTGACACTCACCTTGGTGGTGACGACTTCGACGAAGTAATCATCGACTGGCTAGTTGACGAGTTCCAGAAAGAGAACAGCGTAAACCTTCGCCAGGATCCAATGGCACTACAGCGTCTAAAAGAAGCTGCGGAAAAAGCAAAATGTGAACTTTCTTCTTCACAGTCTTCTGAGATCAACCTGCCGTTCATCACTGCTGATGCAACTGGTCCAAAACACTTGACTCAGACTCTAACTCGTGCAAAACTTGAACAGCTTGCCGACGCACTTTTCGCACGTACATCTGCACCATGTAACAACTGCCTGAAAGATTCAGGTCTAAGCGCATCTAACATTGACGAAGTTATCATGGTTGGTGGTCAGACTCGTATGCCTAAAGTAGTTGAAGCTGCAGAAAAGATCTTCGGTAAAAAGCCTAGCAAAGGTGTTAACCCAGACGAATGTGTGGCACTTGGTGCGGCAATTCAGGGTGGTGTTCTAGCTGGTGATGTAAACGACGTTCTTCTTCTTGATGTAACTCCACTTTCACTAGGTATCGAAACTCTAGGTGGCGTATTTACTCCATTGATTGAGCGTAACACAACTATCCCTACAAAGAAAAGTGAAATCTTCTCGACTGCTGCTGACAATCAGCCGGCTGTAGACATTCACGTTCTTCAGGGTGAGCGCAAAATGTCTAAAGACAACAAGTCGATTGGTAACTTCAAACTTGACGGTATTCCATCAGCTCCGCGCGGTGTGCCGCAGATCGAAGTAACTCTTGACCTTGATGCCAACGGTATCCTTCACGTTTCAGCGAAAGACCTTGGAACTGGTAAAGAGCAGAAAATTACGATCACTGCCAACTCTGGTCTTTCTGATGAAGAGATAGAGAAAATGGTTCAAGATGCAGAAGCAAATGCTGAAGCAGATAAAATTGCTAAAGAAAAAATTGACGTGCGCAACCAGGCTGACAGCCTGATCTTCCAGACTGAAAAACAGCTGAAAGAAAACGGCGACAAGATTCCTGCGGATCTAAAATCTGGAATCGAAGCAGACATCACTGAGTTGAAATCACTTCTAGAAGCTGATGACACAGACGCGATGAAGACTAAGATGGAAGCAATGCAGGAAAAAATGCACAAACTAGCTGAAGAGATGTACAAAAATGCAGGTCCTCAAGCTGGTCAGCCGGGTGCAGACGCAGGCGGATGCGGTCCAGACTGCAACGACGGTTCTTGCAACGACAAAAACGATGACGACGTAATTGACGCCGAAGTTGTTGACTAAGTACTCTAAAGTCGAAGGTATTAAGCCAAAAGTCTTATACCTTCGACTTTTTCGTTTTAATTAATAAAGTCACTCGTCTTGACCTTCGACTTTCGACCTTCAGACTTGTGACTATAATCGGAGATTATATAATGAATATCAAACCACTTGGCGATCGCGTACTTGT
This sequence comes from Lentisphaeria bacterium UBA2565, assembly GCA_002340265.1. GTDB lineage: Bacteria > Verrucomicrobiota > Lentisphaeria > UBA2565 > UBA2565 > UBA2565. The sequence continues at coordinate 3,899 of DDLT01000200.1, forward strand.
AAAAGCCTGCGAAGAAAAAGTTGAAATGATTGGCGGAATCGTTCTACCTGATTCTGCACAGGAAAAACCGCAAGAGTCAGAAGTTGTAGCTCTTGGAACCGGCGGAACCGACGAAAAAGGTAACAAGATTCCTTTCGAAGTATCTGTCGGCGACAAAGTTCTAACTGAAAAGTACGCTGGAACTGCTGTAAAAATCGATGGCATTGAGTACAAGATTTTCGATTCAAAACAGATCATCGCGGTGATTGCATAGCGGTCGAAAGTCTGAAAGTCTAAGGTCTAAAGTCACCTAAATTATAATCTGGAGAAACACATGACAACATGCCATTGCTTTGAAGAGTTAGAGATTTGGCAAAAAGCCGAAAAACTGGCTCTAAAAATCTACCAAACCATGTTTCAAATAAAAGATTATGGCTTTAAAGACCAAATTCAAAGAGCCAGTGTTTCTATCATGAATAACATTGCTGAAGGGTTTGAAAGAGAAACAGATGATGACTTCGCAAGATTTCTTTCATATTCAAAAGGGTCATGTGGTGAAGTTAGGTCAATGCTACATTTAGCCAAAGGACTTTCATATATTGACAGCAATTATGCAGAACAATTAAGACAAGAAACAATAGAACTAAGTAAACAGATAAAATCCTTAATGAAATATTTGAAGCAAAGTAAAAGACGATAGTCGACGTTGTGACTTTCGACTTTAAGACTTTTGACTTCGACTAACAGGAGATAGTAATGGCTGCAAAACAGTTAATTTTTGATAACGAAGCACGTAGAGCACTTCTTGAAGGTGTTGAAAAACTTGCACGTGCAGTAAAAGTGACACTTGGTCCAAAAGGACGCAACGTGGTACTTGATAAATCTTTCGGCGCACCAAACGTCACAAAAGACGGTGTATCTGTTGCAAAAGAGATCGAACTTGAAGATAAGTACGAGAACATGGGCGCACAAATGGTGAAAGAGGTAGCAAGTAAAACTGCAGATATCGCCGGTGACGGTACTACAACTGCGACAATTCTTGCTGAATTCATCTACCGCGAAGGTTTGAAAAACGTGACTGCCGGGGCAAATCCGATGAGTCTGAAACGCGGCATCGACAAATGTGTTGAAGCGATGGTTGCAGAACTTCAGAAAATCTCAAAAGATGTTAAAAACGACCACGGTCAGATTGCCTCTGTGGCAACAATCTCTGCCAACGGCGACACAAAGATTGGTAACATTATCGCTGACGCGATGCGTGCAGTTGGTCTTGACGGCACTATCACTGTTGAAGAAGCGCAGACTATCGAAACAACCCACACAGTTGTAGAAGGTATGCAGTTTGAGAAAGGTTACCTTTCTCCATACTTCGCGACCGATATGGAAAAGATGGAAGCGAACCTTGAGAATCCGGTTGTTCTTGTATATGAAGACAAAATCTCAAACCTTCAGGACATGTTACCGCTTCTTCAGGCAGTTTCAAAAGAAGGCAAACCACTTCTAATCATTGCAGAAGACGTAGAAGGCGAAGCACTTGCAACTCTAGTTGTTAACAAACTTCGCGGTACTCTAAACATCTGTGCGGTTAAAGCGCCTGGTTTCGGTGATCGCCGTAAAGCAATGCTTGAAGATATCGCGACACTGACCAACGCAAAATTCATCAGCAAAGATCTTGGTATCAAACTGGAATCTGTAACTGTCGACATGCTTGGTTCTGCAAAACGTGCAGTAGTTTCCAAAGATGAAACTGTAATCGTTGAAGGTTCTGGTTCACAGGAAGCTATCACAGCACGTGTAAAACAGATTAAAACTCAGATTGCCAACAGCACATCCGATTACGACAAAGAGAAACTTCAGGAACGTCTGGCAAAACTAGCCGGCGGGGTAGCTGTAATCAAAGTTGGTGCGGCAACAGAAGTTGAAATGAAAGAGAAAAAAGACCGTGTAGACGACGCTCTTCACGCAACCCGTGCGGCTGTTGAAGAAGGAATCGTTCCAGGTGGTGGAGTTGCACTTCTGCGTGTAGCGAAAGCAATCGACTCTGTAGAATTCATCGGCGAAGAGCAAATCGCTGCCGATATCATGAAACAGGCGATTGAAGGACCACTTCGCACGTTGGCGGCAAATGCCGGACTAGAAGGTGCAGTAATTGTAGACAAAGTGAAATCGCTTTCTGCAACCGAAGGTTTCAACGTCGCAACAGGCGAATACGTCGACATGCTAGAAGCCGGAATTCTTGATCCGACCAAAGTGACAAGAACCGCACTACAAAACGCAAGTTCAGTAGCCGGACTTCTTCTAACAACAGAATGTCTAATCACCGACATCCCATCCGACGAACCGGCGATGCCAGCCGGAATGGGTGGCATGGGCGGCGGAATGCCAGGCATGATGTAATGTCGAGCTTTAAAGTTTGATAATTTGATTATATTAGAACTCCCGGAAAGGCGTAAGCCGCCGGGAATTTTTTGTTCTAATAATAAAAGTTATAGAGAAACCTATGAAAAAGCATTCAGAAAGTACGGCCAATATCGCGCCCTTTGACTCATCCTTTATAAGAGAGTTACCTATCGTTGGAGAGTTATTAGCTTTAAAAGATAGTGTAAGAAGTATCCAAGATATGTTATTTTTGAATAAAATTCAAAGCTTTCTAACTCCGTTGGAGGACATACCAGAAGAGAAACTTTTAGAACAAATCACACGAATTGAAAATGACCCAAAATACAAGACAAAAGTTGGTGAGAAAATATTACATATTATAGAAGCTGCTGAGGACGCTGAGAAAGCGGAAATATGCGGTCATATCTTTCAAAAGTTCATAGCTGGAGATATTGAATACAACCTTTTTCTTAGAGCAACCACAATGGTACGAAACATTAGTGCTAATGACCTGTATGACTTTGCGCAGAATGAGTCTGAGTATGTGGATGGGGCTAACTACAGATACTCTTTAAAGAAAAACCAAAAAAACATATGGGATAATTATTTTCTTGTAACAAGTGGTTTATTATTCACATATAACGAAAGCATTAGTCTAAGAGGAAGTGCAGACCTAGATGATGATGGGACTGACCTTGCTAATGCTGAAGTAACTATAGAAATAACTGAAGTCGGAGAACTTATAAAAGAGTGTTTATCGTCACATTAATAAACAGTCCAATTTCATACAACTAATCTTAGAAACAAATTGTTTAAATATGCCGAAGGCATTATTTCAGCATAGTTGATATGTTGAATTAATGCCTTCGGCATACCACTTCCCTGAGACCTCAAAGCTTATAAACCATTTTCTCATGGTCTTAAGTCATTTTCTCGGTAAGCGTCAACTTAGGTC
>DDLT01000114.1 GCA_002340265.1 Lentisphaeria bacterium UBA2565
CGATTTCGATAATCTGCTTATCCGGCCGTTTTCCACCGTTCTTTATATATACGTAAAATTGACCGTTTTCTTCTAGAACAGATTCGACTGGTACGGAAAGTACATTTTTCAACTCTTTGGTAATAATCTCAAGCTGGGCGTTCATACCGCTGACAAGACGCTTGTCATGGCTGGTGAATTCCACTTTCGATTTATAGACTTTCGGAGAGTTTCTATCCCAGTAAATTTGGTTTACAGGCAGTGGCGCGATATCGGTAACTTTACCACGAATCTTTAGGGAGGGCAGGGAGTCAGGCGTCACCACAACTTCGTTGCCGGTGGAGACACGTGAACGATACTGCTCAGGAAGATCAAAGTTAACCAGCATGGAACTCAAGTCAGGAATTGTCATCAAAGTACGTCCTTTATATACGTCTGCACCAACTTTCAGCTCTGTGTTGTTCCAATGTCGTGAACCCGGATCACCGTAAATTACCACACCGTCAACCGGTGCTTTCAGCTCCACCATATCGAGGTATTTTTTATTCTGCTCGTACTGCTCTTTTTTTCGCTTTAGGCTGTTTTTGTTGCGAACCATTGAGCTTTCTTTCTGAATTAGACCAGAGGAGATTCGAACTTTCGTTCGCTGCAAATTTAGTTTTGCCTGAGCAAGAGCATTTTCCAGGGAAATAATCTTGTTTGGATAATCAAAGCGTTTAAAAAGTTTGCGATCCAGAATGGCATTGTCGTATGCCAGCTCCTTATCATCAATAGTTTTCTTCAGCTTTTCGATATTTGCCAGCGCCGCCTGTTCTTTTTCACGGGTGTCGTAAACTGTGTTGGAGTGTTTTGATTCTGCATCGACAACCGCCTGTTTGGCGTCTTCTACTGCCTTGGTTGCATTCTCAATCTTGATCTGTTGCGAATCTTTTGCCTGCGGCCCTTGAAGCTTGATATATTTTACAAACGCCTCTTCTGCGTCACGGACTCGGTCTTGAGCTTGGCGAAGATCGGCTTTGTTAGAACTTTTCAGAATCTCTAGTTCTTCTTTGTCAATTTCCAAAGATTTGATCTGATTCTCTACTTCAAGTTTATAATCTTCCACCTGATTTTTAAGCTTTTCATCATCAAATTTAACCAGTATATCGTCTTTTTTGACGCTCGTGTTTTCATCAATTATCCACGAGATCTTCGCAGGAACGCTCGCCTCTAACGAAACCTTATGATTTTTAATCGCATTGACAGTTCCAGACGAAAGAATACCGATAATCATATCGTTTCGTTCGACTTTGTAAACCATATCAAGACTGTTGTTGTCTTGATTGGAATTGTCGGAACTGTTTGTAGGAACGAACCACCAGATTAGAAGAGCAACCGGAAGAGAAAGAACAATTGCGTATTTCAACAATTTCATTATTTCACCTCAGTTTCAGTCTTCTCTTCTTTCTCTTTTGCCGGGAAAAGTGATTTGGAATCTTTAATGATTTCTCCAGCTTTACGCATTTCTGAAGCATTTTTATCAAGGTCGGCAAAGGTATCTTTGCTGTTGTTGATGATGCTGACTTTTAGAAAAAATACCAACTGCTTCAGGACGGTTGTATTATCAACCGATGTAAAAAACCAGCCTAATAGCGGTATGTCGCCAAGGTATGGAACTTTCTTCTCGGTCTTCAGTTCTTCCGATGAATAAAGTCCGCCGAGCATAATCACCTCGCCGTCACGAACTGTAAGTTCAGTTTTAACATTTCGAACAGAAATTACCGGAATATTGGTGTTGGTTCCATTCTGTTCAATTGATTCATAGCGTGTTACGGTACTTACCTGTGGTGTAACACTTAGACGGACGCTCTTATTATTTATGCGGACCGGATTGACCTGTAACTCGATACCTGTGCGTTTGTAGTTAATCGATGTGTTGGTTGTCGATCCGTTACTTGAAGTAGACTGAATCGGCAAGTCTTCACCTGTTACAATACTTGCAGTTGACCCAAGCGAAACTGTCAGGTTTGGACTCGAAAGAATCTTTGCATCGTTGGCAGTTTGCAGCCAGTTAATGAAATAGTGAAGGCGGTGATATGAACCGGAAATTCCGGCTGAAAATGGTGAAAAATCAAATTGGGCAGGGCGTGAGCCTGAGTCTGTACTCAGCTTTGAACCAGGGATTGCTACACCTTTGTTGTAATCGAATTCAATTTCACGCTCAAATTGGTCATTTGTGTAGACTTCGATTACTTTAGCTTCAACAAGAATTTGCGGAACAGTGACATCAAGAGCGGTAATCAGTTGGCGTATTTCATTAATTTTGGCGTTTGTGTCGTTAATCACCAGCATGTTTTCATCTTTGGACTCTTCGACAGTTCCTACACGTGAAATCACACTTTCTACAGCATCAACAATACTTTTACCCTTAGTGTTGCGGCAGCGGTAGACTAGAGTAGACCGGTCATCCTCACTTTTAATTATTTGCAGGTACGGCTTATCATCAGAAACAAGTTCCTCCTCAAGTTTCGATGAAGGCTGCATCAGCCCCCGTAGCTGCGAAATAACTCCGGACTTACTCTTAGTCATTACCGCTTCTTGATCCGCGTAAACAGAAAATAGTGTAAAAATGGAACAGAGTCCCAGTTTTTTCATAAACCCCATAATAAATTCCCCTTCTGAAGTATAAAATTCCCAAAACGTCTTTTGAAAAGACGGATAAAATCGTGAGTTGAGCAATGTTTTGACCGTTCGAACCTGCAAATAAAAGCCTGCTACAAATAGTGTGAATCTCCCCAAATTCAACTATGTATACGACTGGTAATCAAAAAGTAATGAAGGCCTGCCGGAACAAAAGGTCGTCAGACCTACGAACAAGAAAAAACAGTTCTTACAACTTTTGAATATTTTTTCTAAAAAGTTTAAAATAAATCTGTTTGCTTGTTTAAGAGCCATGTCGTGCTATTTGTGACGCCGACTGAAATCAAATAGAAGCAAAATCTGTTTTTCTAAAAACTAGCACCTAATTACTAAATGCTAACCAACTAGTCAACTAACAAATGTACGATGTCATAATTATCGGTGCCGGCGCTTCCGGCTTAATGTGTGCAATCGAGGCGGGTAAACGCGGTCGCCGAGTTTTGATTCTAGATCATTCTGATCGACTTGCCCGAAAGGTTTATATTGCAGGCGGCGGTAAATGCAATTTTACCAATATGGAAGTAGATCCGAAAGTTCACCTTATCAGCTCTAATCCCTATTTTCCGATCTCTGCAATTTCTCGTTTTTCGCAGTGGGATTTTCTGGATATGATTGACCGTTACCAAATTCCGTATGAAGAACGGGAACATGGTCAGCTTTTTACAACGACTTCGTCGGCCGATATCATCAGAATGTTACGTCAGGAGTGTGAAACTTACGGCGTCGAAATTCGACTAAAACGTGAAATCAGCAAAGTGATTAAAACTGAATCGGGCTTCGATATCGAAACGTATTCTCGGACCTACAGTTGTGAATCGTTGGTAATTGCGACGGGTGGACTGTCATTTTCGAAAATCGGCGCATCACGTTTTGGGTTGTTTATCGCAGAGCAGTTCGGTTTGTCAGTTGTTGAACCGCGTCCCGGACTTGTCCCATTGAAAAGTGATGATGAGAGTTTAAAAGCGTTGTCAGGTTTGAATTTCCCCGTAACTGTAAGTTGTAACGACAGAAGTTTCAGTGAAAACATGTTGATCACGCACAGCGGTTTGAGTGGTCCAGTAATTCTGCAGATTTCAAACTATTGGACTTCCGGCGATGTCGTCACAATTAACCTTCTGCCAAATTTGAACCGTCACAATGAATTGACTGATCGAAAACAGGCACGTCAAAAGAGTTCTCTTCAGAAAGTGCTTGCCGAGTACCTTCCAAAACGATTCGTAGTTTACATGATTGAAAAAAACTGTTTGCCGAACAAGCAGGTGAATCAGTTAAATGAAGCAGAAATAAAAACTATTTCTGATGCGTTCAACAAATGGCAATTTAAACCGTCGGGAACAGAAGGCTATCGCACAGCTGAAGTTACTGTCGGCGGCGTTTCAACTGATGAAATATCTTCAAAAACTATGGAGTCAAAAAAAGTTCCGGGGCTATTTTTCGCAGGAGAAGTTCTGGACGTAACTGGTCACTTAGGCGGTTACAATCTGCAATGGGCTTGGTCATCCGGTTATTGCGCAGGACAGTACGTTTAATTCGTGCTACGTATTGCGTGCTGAGTGATACGTCTTTAAGAGAGGCGCGAGAGGAAAGAAGATAGAAGTGCCTCACTTTGTTCGCTGAGTTGCTCCACACTGTGGCTTTGCCGAGCAGGAGCTCGGCGTTCCTAGGAAGCGCACCACGCAATTCTCATCATGTGGCAAAACCGTTGACTCTTTTTATCTTCAATGTTATAGTGCGGGACGAGAGGTTTTCCCAATCGATACTGTCACTAATATAATTTTGAGGATGGGTTATGAAACTCAAGAAAACGCTGGATTTGAAGGATGTGTTCTGCATTTCTTCCGGTGCGATGATCAGTTCGGGTATTTTTGTGCTACCCGGAATTGCGTTTGCTCAGGTTGGTCCAGCCGTTTTTGTCTCCTATCTTCTTGCCGGAATTATGGCTCTCCTCGGCGTAACTGCTGTCATTGAACTCGCTACCGCAATGCCGAAAGCCGGCGGTGATTATTACTTTGTCGGTTGCAGTATGGGGCCGTTGGCGGGAACCGTTTCGGGACTTTTGAGCTGGTCGGCAATCACTTTTAAAAGTGCATTTGCGGTTTTGGGGATGTCTGAAGTATTTCGAGTTCTTTGGGAATTTCCATTGATTCCGACTGCGACTATCTTGACGTTGATTTTTGTGGTGATCAATGTGGTCGGCGTGAAGAAAGCGGCTCGACTGGAAGTTATTTTGGTTTTTGTTCTGATTGTTCTTATGATTTTTTATATCGGGTTGGGACTTCCGGAAGTTGATGTTGCTAATTTTAAACCATTCGTTTTTTCTGATAAATCAGTGCTTTCTATTGTGGCGGTGAGCGGGATGGTTTTCGTTTCGTTCGGAGGTTTGCTGAAGGTTTCAAGTGTCTCGGAAGAGGTGGTAAATCCTCAGCGTAACATTCCACTTGGAATTATCATGTCGGTTATTGCTGTTACAGTTTTGTATACGCTCATTATTATTGTGACTGTAGGTGTGCTCGATTCGGAGGTTCTTAAAAATAATATGACTCCGATTGCGGACGTCGCTGACAGGATTTACGGAACTCCGGGTTTTGTACTTTTGACTGTTGCCGCAATTTTCGCATTTATAACTACTGCAAACGCTGGAATCATGGCGGCTTCGCGTTATCCCTTGGCGTTGAGTCGCGATAAACTGGTTCCAGCGTTTCTTGCAAAAGTGCACTCGAAGTTTAAAACACCGACTACGGCAATTTATCTGACCGGTTCGTTGATGATTGCGGTTCAATTCTTTAATTTGGAGACATTGGTTAAGACGGCATCGGCAGTCATTCTTGCGAGTTATGTACTTTCAAATCTTGCGGTTATTATTCTTCGGGAAAGCGGCATTCGAAATTATCGACCGACATTCCGGGCTCCGCTTTATCCTTGGTTGCAGATTTTTTCGATAATTGTGTTTAGTGCGATGATTGTGAGTATGGGTTTGAAGATTTTTATGTCGATTGCAATTATTCCTGTCGCACTGATTTTTTACATGATTTATGGTCGACTCGCCACCAAGGAGTCTGCGTTACTTCATCTGGTTGAAAGAATTACCAATCGGAAGTTGACTCAGCACAGTCTTGAGGATGAATTGAGGGAAATTATTCGTCAGCGCGATGATATTGTGAAAGATGAATTCGATATGCTTGTGGAGAATTCTCCCGTGATGATTTTTGATAAAGAAATGCCGATAAATAACCTCTTCGAAAATGTGGCGGAGCTTTTGTCCGATTCTATCAGCGTCGATAAAACGGAACTTTATAACCTGCTTTATGATCGTGAAGACGAAAGCAGTACGGCAATTTCCCCGGAAGTGGCAGTTCCTCATATTATTATAGATGGAGAAAGAGTCTTTCACTTGCTGTTGATTAAGGCATCGGAAGGTATTTTCTTTTCGGAAAGTTCACCGAAGGTTAAGGCAATCTTTTTACTTGTAGGAACAAAAGATTTAAGGAATCAACACCTGAAAACACTGGCGGCAATTGCCCAAATTATTCAGAATAAACAGTTTATTGAACGTTGGTTGAAAGCGGATAATAAACGACAGGTGAGAGATGTTATTTTGTTGGCGAAAAGACAGCGTAGCAATTAATTAGAGAAGATTATGAATACTGAAGAAATTGTACTTTTTTTTATCTGTTTGGTGAAACTGATTTGTGCTGTTCATATTATCATGAACAAACACAATCAGCCGGTTAGCGCGGTGCTCTGGCTGGCCTATTTGATTATTTTTCCGCACGGTCTGGGCGTGCCGTTTTACCTCGTCTTCGGTATCAATCGTATTCAGCAGAAAATGCCGAAAATTCAGTCTACGACCGAAAAAGTCAAAGACCTGCATTCTGTCGAAAGTGGCACGATTTTTAGTTATATGAGAGCTATTAGCAAACAGCAACACAGTGCATCTCTCGATCGTGTTTATTCAAAGATGTTTGATAAAATGTTCCCTGAAACTCCGCTTATTTGCGGTAACAATGTCGACCTTCTGCATGATGGAACCGAAGCCTATCCGGCGATGATGAATGCGATAGTCAACGCGGAGAAACACATTCATCTCTGTTCCTATATTATTGTCTATGATCAGAAAGGGAAGGAGATTATCGATGCGCTGATTCGGAAGGCGGAAGAGGGGGTGAAAGTAAAGATTATATATGACAGCATCGGCAGTTATCCGTTCACTAACGCGGTAAAGCTTCAACGCCTCGATAAAAAGCATCCGAATATTGAGGTGAAACCTTATGCTGTTTTCGATATTCTGGCGCCTTATAGATTCCATTTGAGAAACCACCGAAAACTTTTGGTTATTGATGGGAAAGTGGCATTTGTCGGTGGGATTAATATCTCCGAAGAAAATGTTAATCGCATAAAACATCGGGCAATTCATGACCTTCACTGCAAAATTGAAGGTCCAGTTATCGGATATTTCCAATACATGTTTCTGCGTGACTGGTGCCATGTATCGAAAGAGTCGCCGGAACGACTTTTCAATCACGTTGGACTTTTTGCACCGCCTGAAAAGAAAGAGAACGACTCGCTTCGTATTGTCGGTTCCGGTCCCGGTCAAAGTCATGAAGCAACGCATAAAGTGTTTCTGACTGCCGCAAACTCTGCAAAAAAATCGTTGTGGATTATGACACCGTATTTTGTGCCGGATCAGGCATTGTTGTCGGCATTGAAAATTGCCGTCGCTAGAAACGTCGACATCAGAATTATTGTGCCGGAAAAAAGTGATCACTGGTTTGTCCAAAACGCGTCACGCAGTTTTTACGGGACGCTTTTAGAAGATGGTGTCAGAATCTTTGAACGCAAAGGACGCTTTAATCACAGCAAGGCGATGCTTGTGGATAACGAATGGTCATTTATGGGGTCAAGTAACTGTGATGGAAGAAGCTTTCGTTTGAATTATGAACTCGATTTTATTTGTGAACAGGGATCGTTTATTGATGAAGTTCACAATCAATTTTTGCGCGAACTGTCAAAATCAACTGAGATTTCATTAGTCGCCTACAACAAACGAGGCATCATCCGTGAATTTAAAGAAAACCTAGCCTCTCTTTTCACTCCAGTCCTCTGATAATGAAGAATTAATAAAGAATAATTAAGAATGTTTTTAACTCGGTGTTGCTGATTAGTGACTATCCAATTATAATCGACGTCGTTTTTTCAGTTTCGTCGATTGGCGGACATTTTCTTAAATTTTTCCCCTTCAAATTTATTATGCCGGATATTCATATTGATCACCCATCTGCGCTGTTGACCTTTTTTGTGCTTACGGTCGGCGGCATGTTCTTCAGCTATCTTTTTCATAAACTTAAACTGCCGGAAATGATCGGTCTGCTCGGAATCGGTTTTGTGCTCGGTCCGACAGGTCTAAACATTTTTGATTTGGAAGCAATCAATAATATTCATGTGATTAGTGATATCGCTCTTGGCTTGATGACGTTTACGGTGGGAACGCACATCAATTATAAATCACTGCACAACTCATGGAAACGGATTTTGAATCTGGCAATTTTTGATATCACCGTTACCTATTTTATAGTGTTCACACTTTTGACGTTGTTCTCAGGGCTTGGTCTGACGACGCGACTTTTGGTTAGTTCGCTGGCGATTTCGACTTCGCCGGGCACAATTCTGCATTTGATTCATGGGAAACGTGCTCGCGGAATGTTGGTGAAAACGTTGCTCGGTGTGGTGGCTTTGAACAATGTGGGGGCGATTATTATCTTCGAGGTATGCAAGAAAATTGGTGCAGGTCTTGAGGTAGGAAGTGGGTCTATTACGGTGGTTCAGCCGTTGCTGGCGGTGGCTTTGGCAATTGGTATCGGTTTTCTTACAGGACTTTTGCTGAATGTAATTACCCGTCATGTGCATCGCGAAGCAGATTTGCTGGCTATCACATTTCTTGTAATCATCTTCAATATTTTATTCAGTACCGGAATTGGTGGAATCTCTCCGCTTTTGGTGAATCTCGCGACCGGAATTGTTATCGGAAATCTGAGTTATCATAACAAGCGAATCGTTCGAATCTTTGATGGTTTGAACGTGATTCTGTTTACGGTTTTCTTCACGATGGCGGGAACGCATCTGCATTTGGATCGTATGACAGCTGCGGGAGTTGCTGGTGGAATCTTCATCTTCGGACGTATTTTTGGTAAAATTATTGGTTCATATCTCGGCGGAAAAATGACCAAGTCGAGTGCGAAGATTGTGAAGAATCTTGGAATGGCATTGATTCCGCAGGGTGGTTTGGCGGTTGGTCTGGTGATTTCGTTGGAATATAATGAGATTTTTAAAGCTGGCGGCAATGAAAGTATTGCGGCAATTGTGTCGACAATTGTGCTGGCGGCGGTGACATTTAACGAGATTATTGGTCCGATTACGACAGGAAAAGCATTTGATAATACTGGAGAAACAAATCAGGATAATCCACGTCTGGTGAATTTTCTACATGAGGAGTATGTGATGGTGCCACTTGAAGCGAAGGATAAGTGGGATGCGATTGAGAAAATGTGTAATTTTATGGTGAAAACACATCATTTGAAGCATATTACTCGTGAAGAGTTGACCCATGTCGTTATTAAACGTGAGAAAGAGTGTTCGACAGGATTGGGTAGTGGAATCGCTTTGCCGCACGCACGAATTACGTCAAAAGAGTCGTTGATGGGGGTGATCGGAATTTTGAAAGAGCCAATTGATTTCGAATCTTTGGATGGTCAGAAGGTTTCGGTGATTATTCTTGTGGCGACGCCGGAAGATCAAATCGATCAGCATCTAAAAGTGTGTCAGACTGTGGCGACAATTTTTACACGAGATACGACGTTCTTCGAGAATCTGATAAAATGTGAAGATGCGGCGGAAGTGTACGATCTTCTGCAAAGTGAACAGGTTCGCGACCAGAACTACTTTTTGACTTCGTAGGCAAAGGTCTAAGGTCGGAAAGTCGTTAAAGTCTTTAATGACATTAAGGTCTTTAAAGTCAAACCCGATGCCTAACGCCAGACGTCTTTAGCCTAAATATGGAATTAATTGTTAGGCGCGTTGAAATCGCGGGTTGATTGATTATTTTAGGACGTCCAAAATTCTGGCATTAAATCGATTAGAAATTTTTTTATAAATATTGAATTCAAAAAAATGGTGAAAAACATGACTGAAAGCTATGTACAGCAGATGTTTGCTGACCGTATCGGCGGAGACCAATTCGGTAAGGATACAGCTATCTACAAATTCGAGAAAATTAAACGTGCTAAAATCGCTGCAAAAGCGGCTAACCCTGAGATCGAGCTAATCGACATGGGTGTTGGTGAGCCAGACGATAAAGCATTTCCAGAAGTAGTTGCGGCTCTTGCTGAAGAGGCAAACAAACTTGAGAACCGTTTCTACGCGGACAACGGTATCGGCGAATTCCGCTCTGCTGTAAAATCTTACATGAGCGAGCTTTTCAAAGTTGAACTTGATGAGAATACAGAAATCTGTCACTCAATCGGCTCAAAAGGTGCACTTGCGCTAATGCCTTCATGTTTCATCAATCCGGGCGACATCGCGATCATGACTACACCTGGTTACCCAGTAATGGGAACTTGGACTAAGTATTTCGGCGGTGAAGTTGTAAACCTGCCACTTACTAAAGAAAACGGTTTCTTCCCAGATCTTGACTCTCTAACTGAAGATCAGAAAAAACGTGCTAAGCTTCTTTACCTAAACTACCCAAACAACCCAACTGGTGCGGTAGCAACTGAAGAGCAGTTCGCGAAAGCAATCAAATTTGCTAAAGAGAACAACGTAATCATCGTATCTGACGCGGCTTACTCTGCGCTTAACTTCAAAGGCGCTCCACTTTCAATTCTTGCAGTTGAAGGCGGTAAAGACGTAGCAATCGAGCTTCACTCTATGTCAAAAGGTTTCAACATGACTGGATGGCGTCTAGGTTGGTGCTGTGGTAACGAGCTAATCATGAAAGCTTACATGAACAACAAAGACAACTGTGACTCAGGTCAGTTCATGGCGATTCAGAAAGCTGCTGCAAAAGCGCTTCTAAACCAGTCTGAAATCACTCCAAAGATCTCTGAGAAATATGAGCGTCGTCTAAACTCACTTGTAGAAACTCTACGTGGTCTAGGTTTCGATGCGAAAACTCCAGAAGGATCTTTCTACCTATACGTTGAGATTCCAAAAGGAACTGAATCTGGTGCAACATTTGCAACTGGTGAAGAGTTCTCACAGTGGATGATCAAAGAGAATCTTATCTCTACAGTTCCATGGGATGATGCGGGTGCATTCGTACGTTTCTCTGCGACATTCGTAGCGGCGACTCTTGAAGAAGAAGAGCGCGTACTAAACGAAGTAAAAACTCGTCTAGAAGCACACAAATTCATCTTCTAAGTCAACTGACTTACAGATAAATTTTAAAACCTCTTGTGGAGAAATCCGCAAGAGGTTTTTTGGTTTTAAAGGCGTTGGGTGCTAGGCATTGGGCGTTCTGCGTGTTGCGTTTTTACCACAGAGAAATCAGAGAGTCCGCAGAGGGCAACAGAGAAGTACGTGACACGATGTGAGTTACGTTTGATATGGCAGTTACAGATGCGTCTTAATTAATTGTTTTTATGCCGAAGGCATTAATTCAGCATAGCCCAGCATGGAATGCTGGGTCTCGGTTGTGAATGTTGTTCATTCTGTAGGAATGACTCAAAATCTTTAAAGCACACCTACAGCGTGCATTGGCTGCTGTCGACGTAACCTAGGATTTCATCCTAGGCTTAGATAAAACAATGCCGTTGGCATGTTTAAATATGTAAATATATGCGAAAAGTGAGAGGCGATGTGCGAGATGCAAAGTTTGCCCCGATAGGGGCGCAGTTCGAAAGCCCAAGGTGTAATGAGCTTTGCGAATGTAACCTTGGGGAATGTCATAAATTTATATAGAACCCTGAAAAGGTGATATCAATACCGCCCCTTCAGAGCTCACGACTGGTATGAACGCTCGACCCAAGGTTGAAACCTTGGGCTGTCACATTCTGTCCTTTCAGGACAACTCGGGGTTAAGTAAATGCCATTACTACTACTGCTCCAAGAGTTCTTCGAGCATTGGCTTTGGATTGTTCAGAAACGATTTGGTGACTTGATAATGTTCGGTCTCTTCATACTTCACCTGTCGAATACCCGTTTCACCGATTTGATAAATTAAAGCATTTGGATAAGCCATCAAGATTGGAGAATGGGTTGCTATAATGAATTGTGACTTTTTCTTAATCAGTTGTGACATCCTACTAAGAATTGTCAGTTGTCTTACTGGAGAAAGTGCGGCTTCCGGCTCATCAAGAATATAACGCCCATTTCCGCCAAATCGATTTAGCATCAATGCTAGAAAAGATTCGCCATGTGATTGGTGATGCAGTGATTTGCCGCCGTAAGAACCTATTATTGGCATCCCAAAACCTCCACTCTCATCAAGTTCATCAATGTGCGTCGCCACATTATAAAAACTTTCGGCTCTGAGAAAAAATCCATCCCTGTATCTTTGGTACGATTTGGCTAAATGTAAATAGTCGTAGAGAGGCGAGTGCGTGCTTCTCGTATTAAAGTTGAAGTTTTTTGTTCCACCCTCAGCATTAAAATCCAGAGCGACGGCAATTGCCTCCAATAAGGTTGATTTACCGCTTCCATTCTCACCGATAAATATAGTGACCTGTTTATCGAATCTTAAGCTATTAAGCTCTTTTATCGCAGGAATAGAAAAAGGATATTTATTGAACGACTCCACAGATTCGCGGTCGAGTCTGATCTCTTTTAAATAGGGCAAAGGTTCCATATCACTGTTTACTTTGAATTAAGTATCTCCGTACAATTGTATTGTACACGGTAGATTCGGCATTGAATCTGTTCAGAAGGTAAAAATACCTGATGCGATTAATCCGTGTAAGAAATTAGACTATAGCCATAGGAAAATAAGTTCTGTTTCTTGATGTGCCTTTCTTTCTAAACCGAACGCTCCAAATAGGAACCTTACTGACTTTGATGATTGCTTTCTCCCTGATCTATAGCTAAAGCTATACTTTTTTCTAAAAAACAATGGAGTCAAAAAATGTTTATACGATTCATAGTCTAGCAATTTTCCCTGACTATCAAAGTCCGAATGAACTGTTTTATCTGCTAGGAGCCCAGCCCAATTCGAATTGCTATAGAGTCGAAACCCATCTTTTTCTTTTACTATATATTCGTCTTCTTTCATAAGTAATGGAAGGTTAAGATATTCACCTTCATCAACGTAGGCTTTACCACTTTCATTATATTCCTTCACTAATGCCGGAGGAATACTTCGGTTGTAATCCTTTAAAGTCATTTCTGTACTTTTGCATCCTGCAAATGCAAGACATATCATTGGTAGTAGAGTTTTTGCTAATTTCATAATTTCTCCTGTGTTTGTAATTCCGTTTTGTAAATGCTTCTTTTTCAAATCTATGAGCTTTTTATTTCGACTCTAAATTATGGGGCTTGGCTGGGTTTGCAAGATTGTTTTTGGGCACTTGATAGAATGAGTCGGTGAATAGCTAGAAACAGGCTGGGTTTGATAACTGTTTTTGGAATTGCTTATTTAAACCTGAGCACATCTATATATCTTAACGGGCACCAACTGTTTGAACTTCGAACGCTGAACATTCAACATCGAACTTCGAACGCTGAACCAACTAACGCCTAACCAACAAACCAACTATCATGCGAATTGATGACATAAAATCTGAATTTGAGAAGTTCTGTACTTTGAAATTGAAAAAGTTCGAGGTGGGAACAAAAACCTACGAAGCGTACGCGGTGGATGATATCGAGAAGTTGTTCGATGAGATGATTGAACTTGCGGATGATCATCCGGATGTGGTGGATGAACGACTTCCGTATTGGGGCGAGGTTTGGCCGTCCTCGTTGGCTATGGCGGAGTATTTGCAGACTGCCGATTGGATTGGTTCGGATATGTCTATTCTTGAATTGGGTTGCGGACCGGGTGTGGCCGGATTGGGTGCGGCTGAGTTTACGACTTATATTACGGTTTCGGATTATGAGGAAGAGGCACTTGAACTTGCTGAACTTAACTGGTTGCATGCGATTGGCAAGTCGCCGAAGAAATTGCTTTTGGATTGGCGTGATCCGCAGGATTTGCAGTTTGATGTAATTTTGGCGGCGGATGTGGCATACGAAAAACGTTTTTTTGAACCGTTGATTAATACGTTTAAAATGATGACGAAAAAGGGTGGCTCGATAATTTTGACGGAACCGGGGCGCGAAATTGCCGGCGAGTTCTTTGAGTTGCTAAAAGCGCAGGGCTGGAAGATCGAGAAAAGTTATTTCGTCGAATCGGGTATTCAGAAGATTGATATCTACCGAATTGTTGTCATTTGATGGGCTTGTCTTTAAAACGTTGATAAATGTGTTAACCTAAATCATCACGCAGTATATGAAGTAAATTTCATGAATACCTAATTTGTGAGTTGTCGGATGTGTTTAAGCATAGTTGATATTCAAGCAGGTTGCGTAAGGGAAAATGGAACTGAAAAATATTTATAGAACTGGGGCTTGTTCAGGACCGAAAAGGTAATGAACTATACTATTTTTTAATGGTATAAAGCTAGTCATTTTAGGCGAATTTTAAGCACTCTAACTCTATTCATTTGAATAGAGTTAGAGTGCTTTTTTGTTTTATACCAAACGTGGTTACACTTTTTTCATTATTGTGTGTTTCTCGGGGAACTGTTATAAGGCGCAAGTTCAATTAATCGACTTAAATTTAAAGGGTGAAGTATGATAAGTCATAAAGAAAAAACGAAGTTGTTACAATCGAAAAATTTTAAAAAGTTCGGATTAGATTTTCATCCTCAGGTTTCGTTGATATCAGCCTTTTTTGTTATTTTGTTTATGGTTTATGCCATCGGTTTTCCCGAGCATGCCAATACTTTATTTTCGCACTGTAAAGCGACTGTGAGCAAGAATTTTAACTGGTTTTTTGTGTTATTGGCCAACCTTTTTCTTTTGGTTCCAATTTATCTTTTTTGCAGTAAACTCGGAGAAGTTCGTATTGGTGGACAGGATGCTAAAGCTGAGTTTTCTCGCTTTTCTTGGTATTCGATGTTGATGAGTGCGGGAATGGGAATCGGATTGATGTTCTGGGGCGTTGCGGAACCGGTTTATCATTCACAGGGTTCGCTTCCGATGCTTGGAGGTGATTCTGCCAGTGCTGCAGAGTCTTTGGCTGTGACTTACTTCCACTGGGGATTTCACGGCTGGGGTGTTTACGCCTTAATCTCACTGGCATTGGCTTTCTTCGCCTTTAATCGTGGCTTGCCACTGTCGCTACGTTCTGTGTTTTACCCTGTCTTCAAAGATAAAGTTTTCGGCTGGATTGGTGATTTTATTGATATTGCTGCAGTTATTTCATGCTTGTTTGGTCTGGCGACTTCGCTTGGGTTTGGTGCCCAGCAGATTAACGCAGGTTTGACTCACCTTTTCGGACTTCCACAATCTTCTATGGTTCAGGTTTCTGTCATTCTGGTGATTACCTTAATTGCAACACTTTCTGTGGTTTCGGGTATCGGCAAAGGTGTAAGGATGTTATCGGAGCTGAACATTCGTGTCGCTTTTGTTTTCATGCTGTTGATTTTTCTGTGCGGCCCGACGCTTTATATTCTGCGTCTTTACCCTAATAGCATGGGGGAGTACCTGCAAAACTTTATTACTTTTAGTTTATGGACTGAATCCGGCGATGCGGCCTGGCAGGGCGGCTGGACGGTATTTTACTGGGCATGGTG
>DDLT01000338.1 GCA_002340265.1 Lentisphaeria bacterium UBA2565
AAACTTGGGACATTACCAAAAAGTAAGAAAACAGCTTAAGTTAGTGCCATTGGTGCTACGAACTGGATTCACAATCTGCTTGTTGCCACCTCATAGCGGTGGCGGTACTTGAAAACAACCTCTAACTGGGACATAGTCAATAACAAAAGCCGATGTGGAGCAACCCGCATCGGCTTTTTTATCTTCTAGACCAAGTTCGAAGTTAATGTCTCGCCGAAATTATCAATGCCCCTTTGGATTGCGGTGAGCATCACCGCTTTTGAGTTCTGGTCTATGAAAGTGGCGTATTGCGGGCGAACACATCGGTTCGCCCCTACTACGGAACTTGTTCCCCCCTCTTTGTAATTCAACAGTAGAAGCGCCTCTACCTTTCAGGTTAGATAATTTGTCATCAATAATGGTATTACTGTAGACGTTTTTACGTTTTATTTTCCAAGAAAACAGGGCAAATATAAACAGGGGCATATATTACAGCGCATAATGCTTGTATTGAAAAAAATGTGCCCTGCTGTGAAATTTGAGGGTTAAAATATTGGAAGGTGAAGCTTGGCACCTGAAATTGGAGTTTGTTATGAAAAATATAGCGGGAAAAATTGAGAAGCTTAATCAGTCGATTTCAGAATTTGGGCAGGTTAAGAATGCGCGACTTGTGGCGGTGAGTAAAACGGTTTCGGCTGAAGTGATTAAAACGGCGTATGATGCCGGACAGCGCGTGTTTGGTGAAAATCGAATCGATGTGTTGGCGCCTAAAGTTGAAGCGTTACCGAAAGATATTGAATGGCATTTTATTGGAAATCTTCAATCTCGTAAACTGCGTCAGATTATTCAAAACAGTTCTTGGATTCATTCAGTTGATGCATTGGATAAAATCACAAAGATTGATCGAATTTGCGGTGAAGAGAATAAGCCTGTTAAATTCCTTATTCAGGTAAATGTATCCGGAGAAGAGGCAAAGCATGGGTTTACCCCAGAATCTGCGCTAGAGGCAATTAAAACGGCTTTAAACTGTGAAAATGCGGAATGCGTGGGGTTGATGACAATGGCTCCATTTGTCGGTGATGAAGATGAACTGCGTGAGGTCTTTAGAAACCTTCGAACGCTTCGTGACGAATTGGAGACCGAATTGAATTGTAAGTTGCCGGAATTGTCGATGGGAATGTCGAATGATTACGAGATCGCGCTTCAGGAAGGTGCGACAATGATAAGAGTCGGCTCCAGTATCTTTGCATGATTTTTATTGCGAGAGGCGAGAGGAAAGGAGATAGAGGTTTCAAACTCAGTAACTTGTAACTTTAAAACCTGCGACTTTTTAGTTGAACTTATGCCAGCGGCTTTCTTCGCGTTCGAGGGTTGTTTTAAACTTTTCGGGCTCGTCAATTTTTATGTTTGTCGGCTGTTTTGTGATTGGATGTGTGAAGTTTAGCTCGACGGCTGCTAGAAACAGACCTTTCCCTTTTAACATATTTTCTGCGTGACCGTAGAGTTTATCCCCCAAAATTGGTGTGCCTAATGACGCCATGTGAACGCGAAGTTGATGACGTCGACCAGTGTGCGGGAAAAGATCGACAAGCGACAATATTCCGCTTTTCAGTGATTTTACGGATTTAACAAATTGGTATTCGCTATGTGACTTTCTGTTATCGACAGGCGTGAAAATTTCTCCGTGTTCGTCGATTTCTCCCATAATTATGGTGCGATAGCGTTTCTTTATTTCGCGTTCTTCAAACTGACGACTCAGTTGAATTTGAGCAGTTCTGGTTTTAGCAATTACTAAAAGCCCGCTTGTCGAATAATCGAGTCGATGAACTGGACGCGGCCAGAGTAGGGCATCGCTTTCGGTCGATTTCTTCAAGTTGTAAGAAAGTGTGTTTTCGACGGTTTTGAACTTGTTCCCATTTACCTCTATTCCAGCGGGTTTGTTGACAATTGCCATAAAATTATCTTCAAAAACTACGGGGATTTCCAGTTCGTAGGATTGTGGTGGAGTCGTTTGCAGATCGACGTATTCGATGGTTTGTCTGGTTTCAACGAATCGGCTCGTTGTGGCGACTTTTCCATCAATTAGGATCTCTCCGTTTTTGATGGCTTTAGTCACGGATTTACGCGATTTGAGCAATGAAAAGGCATTCAGTCCGTAATCTTTTATTCGAACGGCTGAAATCCCTTCAGGAACAATATGTGTTTCTCGTATCAGCATAAAATATTACCACGGAGACACGGAGAGCTTAGAGAACTGCGTTCTCTTCGTTGCTTTTCTTTCGGCTTCGCCGAATAACGTTGGGATTTTGAAGATATTTGCAAAAAACATTAGTCTGAATTGGCCTTTATTTGTGATTTTATTTGGTTAATTCCGCGAAGGCACGTTTGGATTCGGAGAGGAATTTCTGAACTTTAAGACTATCTTTTCTGCCGTCTTCTCCTTCTACTCCTGTATGACTGTCAACTCCGGCAGGTTTTACAGTCTTGATGGCATCATAGACGTTGTTCGCATTTAGACCGCCGGCTAGAATTACGGGTTTTGAGGAGAATTCTACAAGTTCACGGCTGATTGACCAATCGTGGGTTTGACCTGTTGCACCAGTGGCTCCAGTTTTCGGATTGTAGCTGTCGGTAATGAATGCATCGACATACTTTTCTGTTTCGGAAATGGTCTGCTTTAGTTCGTTTAGCGAATATTTCCCAGTAATCAGGCTTTTGAAAACTGTCAGTTTCGTATTCAGTTCTTTGACTCTTTGCAGTTGTTCAACGGAAATCTCGCCGTGAAGCTGAATGTATTCTGCAGCAAGTTGTCGGCAAAATTGAACAATTTCATTAGCGTCGTTCTGATATGTGATTAGAACGGCTTTTGTGTTAGAAGGAAAGGTTTTGATTATTTCAGCAGCTTCTGCTTCAGAAAGGTCTTCTTTGTTGACTGGAAGGCGTAGCGGGAATCCGAGAAATTCGACTCCCGCTTTGATTAACAAATCGGCTTCATTTTGATCAATGAGTCCGGCAATTTGTATAATTGGTTTCACCTGTTAAACCTGTAATTTTTTTGCCTGAATGATGTATTTCAGTGTCGTCATTCCAAAAACAATGAGTCCGAACGCATAAGCGCCGATGAAGAATCCATAAAGGCAGTTCTTGGAAAGACTTAAATACTGTCCACAGAATGTGTAAAGACAGTAGGAACCGAGCACAATTTCCATCACGGCAAGGCGTTTGCCGGAAATGGCTTTGTAACGACCTTTCTGTGATTTATTTGCTGTACTTCCACTTTTAGGTGTTCGGACAAATTCACTTTTCTTACCTCGCCAAGCTTCAAGAACCGCCATGGTGTTGTTGATGCAAAGTCCGGTCCCTAATGCAACCATTGACGGAAACGAGCGGAATGAACTTAGTTTCCCGTGAACGACATAACCACTGCAACCGTACATGAATCCAGGAGCGAAAGCGCCGATCATTGCTACTGCCCAGAAAATTAGAAGTCCGACAGGTGCATCAATCTGTTTCAAATAGTGCAGCATCGGAAGTGTCAGAATACTTAGAAGTACCATAATCGGTGCACCGATGTAGTGAGTCAGGTGCATGAATGCTTCGACTTTTTGGGAAAAGTTAAGGTTTTTGCAACGGATAATTTGTGGTAGAAGTTTGATTGCTGTTTCCATAGAACCTTTCGCCCAGCGACGTTGCTGACTTTTCAGTGCGACGACGTTGTTCGGAAGTTCGGCGGGACATTTAAGATCAAAGTCATAAACCATTTTTCGGCCGTTCATTTGAACTCGATATGATAAATCTTGATCTTCTGTCAAAGTATCACCTTGCCAGCCACCAGCTTCTTCAATTGCAGAGGCACGCCAGATTCCTCCGGTTCCGTTGAAGTTCAAACATAAATCGGAGTAGTAACGGGCGCCTTGCTCTGTTGCAAAGTGGGCATCGAGAGCAGTTGCCTGCACACGCGTCAGCCAGTTTTCATCACGGTTAAGGTGTTCCCAGCGGCCCTGAACACAGGCGACATTTTCAAATGGGTGAATCAGCGCAACACTTCGTTTTAGGAAATCAGGCTGAATAATGAAGTCGGAATCAAACATGGCAAGGTAGTCGCCTTTGGCAAACTGCATTGCATGTTTCAAAGCACCGGCTTTGTAGTCTTTTCGGTTGTCACGACGTACGACTGAAATATCAAAACCCTTCGTTTCAATCTCTATTGCCGCGTTATCAATTAGTTCTTTGGTTTCATCTGTGCTGTCATCTAAAACCTGAATCTCGAAACGGTCTTTAGGGTAATCGAGGTTCATTGCACTCTTGATAAGGCGAACTGCCACTTCGGCTTCGTTATAAATCGGAAGCTGAAGTGTCACCATCGGGTAGTCGGCATTCGCGCGATTATTGTTGAACTCTTCGACAAGGCGATTGTTCTCATCACGTTTTTTGCGGTGCTTTTTCAAGAACACAAGGGTGATGATGTAGTAGTGGTATGCGTAGATGATTAGAATGAGACAGCAAAGAATGTATGCGCCAAGTACGCCGTATTTTAAAAATTGTTCCATTAAAAGGATGCTCAATTAAAGTTGATGTTTAATTAATTTACGGCGTGTAATTTACTCGAATGGTTCAAAATGTCATTCTTTAAATTTATAAAAAGTTGTAAAAGTTTATGCTCTTCAACAACTTAGCTGTAGTTTTCAGGGAAGGTTATACGTTCTACGCCTTCAATAATGATGTGAAGAATGGTCATGTGAACTTCCTGGATTCGGTCGGATGTTTTGCCCGGAATGATAAATTCGATATCGCCTTTCCCGGCAAGCTTGCCGCCGTCTTTACCCAGAAGAAGAATCACTTTCATATTGTTCTCACGAGCTTTTTCAACGGCTTTGATTATGTTTGGTGAATTTCCACTTGTCGTCAAACCTAGAAAGAAATCACCGGATTTCCCGAATGCTTCTACTCCGCGCGAGAAAATATCGTCAAATCCGTAATCATTACCTACGCAGGTGATGTGAGTCGGGTCGGCAAGTGCGATTACTGGCAAGGCTTTGCGGTCTTTGTGAAAGCGACCTGTAAACTCTTCGGCAAAGTGAAGTGCATCGCAAAGACTGCCTCCATTTCCGGCTGACATGCCTTTTCCACCATTCTGGAACACTTCTGCAATCATCTCTGATGCTTTGACGGTTTTGGCTATTTCGTCTTCGTTTTGAATAAAGTTGTTCAAAAGTTCAGCCGCATCTTTATATGATTGTAGTAGATTATTCTTCATCCTTGCCCTCGGTAGATAGTTTGACGATTATTTTGTTTCCGACAACTTTTATGACTTTTACCTGTTGATTTGCTTCGATTACCGGTCCATGGCTTACCACGTCGGTTCGTTTACCGTTAAGAATTGCAGTTCCGACAGGTCGCAGTGCGGTTAGAGTTTTGCCAAATTGGTTCAAAAAGTTGTTGTTCTCTTCTTCCGGCTCGGAGTAGGTTTTTCCCTTTGCTGTGGTTTCATCCAGAACGAGTCGTGAAAAAATTCCTGTTTTTGGTAAAAACTTTGCCAGAAGCCAAATTGTTGTGAGAAAAAGTAGTAGGAAAATGCTGAATTTCCACAAAGCCTCTTTTAAATACTCCTGATTCAGGTTGGTAATTCCACTGAACCCTTCGGCAGGAATTATCGGTAGCATCATGGCGAAGCCTCCGAGTATTATCAACAAAATTCCGGTGATTCCCGTAACTCCGAACCCGGGGATGACAAAGATTTCCAGTGCGAGCAGGATTATTCCCAAACCGATAATTACCAATTCTTCTTTGCCTGCAAGCCCGGCGACATAATGGCCGAAGAAGAAAATGCAGAGGAAAATACCTCCGGTGATGCCGGGAATTCCGAATCCGGGGGTTTTGATCTCGATATAAACTCCGGCGATTCCGATTAGCAGAAAAAGTGGTGAAAGCATAGTAATCCATTTGGCGAACGATTCAGCCGCTGACACTTGAAATCGTTTAACCTCGGAGTAGGCGATACTGTTGTCTTCGAGAATTTCTTCTGCCGAACTGACAATTGAAGTGACGAAAACCGGATTGCCTTCTGCATCTTTAAGGTTGGCCGCTTCATGAGCTGTGAGGTTTAAAAGTTCACCTTTGGGAGAGATTATTTCGTCAAGATTTTTATATTCGTATTCGGGGTCAACCATGGCGACAGCAAGTTTTTCGGGATAACCGTTTTCCTGAGCAAGTCCGCGAACCAGAGATCTTGTATCAGACATAATTTTCTCTTTCATTGCAGAAGGAATTTCCTGAACACCGCCGCTTACAGTTCCTAAAACCGGTGTGGCACTTCCTATGCGACTTCCCGGCGCCATATAAATTTTGTCACTTCCCAGACAGAGAATTGCTCCGGCACTTTGTGCATGCTTGGTGACAAATGAATACACGTCTCCCGAGAAACTACGCATCCATGAAAGCATCTCTTCGGTTTCACGTAAACCGCCGCCGGGTGTGTCCATTTCAATGATTACGGCTTTTGCTTTGTTGCTCTCGGCTTCGCGAAAAGCACGCCGAATGATGTAAAATTGCGGTTGGTCAATTGGTCCTTTAAGCGGCACAATGTAAACCGGCCCGTCATTTTCGGTGGAAAAAGCGTTGGAACAAACTATTGTCATCAGGGTAAATAAAATTGCTATGAAACGTTTCATAATGCGCCTTGTTTTTATTTTTGAACAGTTTAATTATTGGTCTGACATTAGCACATGCTTACAGAAATTCTAATAAATATTGGTAATACACACGCCCAATTTGCGGTTTTTGATGGTAAATCTGTGCGTTTGACCGAAACTATACCGACTTCGCAGATTGCGGTTCCTGCAAGCATTATTAGTACTTTGTCGAAAAACAAGGATGTGAGAATTTTTGTGGCATCCGTAGTTCCGAAAATTAATGAAGCTATTTTGCAAAGTTGGCAGGGCAGGGAAATTACATTTCTGAAATGGGAAATGTTAAAAAAGGTTGATTTCTCAAAGGTTGATGTATCAACAGTAGGAGCTGATCGCTTGGCAAACATCTCCGCAGCTGTGGCTACTTTGAAGCTTCCGGCAATTATCGTTGATTGCGGCACAGCAATTACCACAGAGGTAATTGATGAAGAAAACCGATTTTTAGGTGGTGCAATTATCCCGGGGCGACGACTTTGGCGAAAAGCATTGAACTCACATACTGGTCAGCTTCCTGAAATCGAACTTTCTGAAAGTGAAACAAAAGCGGTTGGAACCACAACTTTGGAAGCCTTGAGCGTAATGGACTGTGCAGTAATTGGCGCTGTTGAACGAATCATCGCCAAAACTACTGAAAAGGTTAAAGGTGCCAGTGTGTATTTCACTGGGGGAGATGCACCGTTCTTTTCAAAATCTTTAGACGGTAAGTTGTTACCTGAGAATTTTACTCTAGTCGGTCTCGCTGAAGTGGTTAATCAAATCCGATAAGTCATCTACTAGAATTGCTTTATCTTTATAATCTGCCAAACGTGGATCAATCGCTTGATTCCGGTGGTTGCACCAGATTGCTTTGGCTCCGGCTTCGACAGCCCCGATGACATCATCAATAAATGTGTCACCTACATGAACGATTTCATTGAGTTGACAGTTTGCTTTTTGCGCAGCAATTTCGAAAATTTCTTTATCAGGCTTTTCAATGGCGTGTTCTGCAGAGATAACCTGGAAATCGACAAGTTCAGAAAGCTTTAACTCGTCAAGCAGTTTGGCAAGCCTGATATCCCAATTACTAATCAGCCCCACTTTCCACCCTTTCTCCTTACAGATTGCGAACACTTTTTCCCAGTTCGGGTGAATCATCCAAGCTTTTGCCGTAGAAAATTCATCGTAGATTGTCTGGGCAACATTTGAAACGGTATGGCTAGGGATTTCATGGTTTGGAAAATTTTTTATCATTTTGTGGAGAAGGTTAGACCATGTGAAAATTGCCTGTTCTTCGGTTGTCCCGTAAATCAAGCCCTGAGATTCTGAAACATGTTGCAACCAGCATTCAAAAAAACTGCTTTCCAGCTGCTTATCGCATAAGTCGTAACCGTGAGTCAGCAGATGTTTTTGGTATGATAAGCCCACATTTTCTGCCGGGAAAATAATTGTGTAGCCGACATCAAAGGTGATTGTCTTTATGTTTTCAAAAAAGTTCATGTTGTTCTCCATCTAAAAAAAAAGAGCACTTCCGAAGAAGTACTCTTTTTACACAAATTTGTCAGATTAGCTCTGAGGTGCGTCGCAGCCGTCCCAAGTAGCTTTGCCAACAAAAGCAGTAAGGTTACGGCCATCAGCAGTTTTACCTTTAAACGCGTAACGTTTTTTAGTATCATCACCGTAAGTTACTTTAGTTACAACATCAGTTTCAACTTTTGCTTTTGCTTTCACGTCGTAGAATGAATGTTTCATGACATCCCCTTTGGTTTACTGTTTCTAATGTTACTTGTTTGTGTTTGTGTAGAAGCATTAATTTTCCACGTGTTATGAATACCATGTGGTTTTCTTATTGCAAATCATTTTTCCCCTCAATCGAGGTAAAAGTGCAAAAAAAAGTTAAAAAAAAGCTTTTTTTACATACTTGGAAGTGGTTTTACATCGCAAAAACAGCCTCAAATGTTGAAATGTAAACATTTGTTTACTTTGTCAACTTATGTTTACATATACGTAGATTTTGTGCAACTTCTTAGAATTTTCATTTTTGATTGTTATGGTTATGGTTCGGCTTTATCTAATTTATTTTAATCAAAATGGGAGATGGTTATGAGAAGGGTAATGATAATTTTAGCAATGTTGCAACTAAACGTATTAGGCCGTGAAATTGTAAACGAAGGGTTTGAGAGTGAACGATGGGCCGGAGGGATCGGCTGGGTGGAGAATAGTGTGGAGGTGTCATCAACCTATTTTTATGATGGAACGCGTTCGTTAAAATTTAATTCCGCTTCGGACTATATAACTTCTCCAGAATTGAACATTAAGACGCTAAAGTTGAAGTTCCTTCCGACAAACAGTTCGGTGACACTTAAAAGTCAATTTAGCAGTGATGGTACAGATTTTACGATTTTAACTCCAGTTACGGTGACAGGGACTGAGGATAAATTCAATGATTTGAGCATTACGGCTCCTGTCGGTACAAAATATGTAAAATTTAGCAAAGTGGGCTCCGGTAATATTTATTTGGATTCTTTAAAAATTGATGATGGACTCTCAGTTATAGATACGGTTAGTATGGAATCGCATAACTTGAAGTATGGAACTTCTAATAACGTGATTTATGCGTTGCGGGTTTTAAACACATCTTTAGAAAGTAATAATTTGCAGAGCTTAAAGTTTACAACGGGGGGGTATTTCCGTATTTCAGATCTGGCAAATATCGCCTTTAAATTCTATAAGTCAGACGACAGCTATTTTTCAGGAAATGACCAATTACTTGGCATGTTTAATGCCATAGATACTGTTAACGAAGTGTTTTTCCCCAACTTAAATCTTTTAATCCCTGCCGATTCTGAAGTCTATATTATTGTGACACTAGATCTGGGAGAAGACCCCAAGAATGTGCAAGGAGACTACAATATCTCGTTAATTAGCCCAGAGGCGACTTTCTCAAATGATTCTATTTTTTATAAAGATTTGTCAAATGGAGTAAGCTTTTCTTTCTGGAGCCTGTTCTCTTTTTCCAGAGAGTTCGATTGGCAGAGGCTGTCAGATGATACGGCATGGTTTGGAGATACCGCTTCATTCTCTATTGCGACAGCTCCCGAAAGTGGAAATGGAAGTGTGAACTATCAGAATGAATGTCTGGTTTCAAGCTCACTCGGAGGAGATAAGGTTCTTGCAGTAAATTCATCAATAGCTTACGGCACATGGGAGTTTCTGGTTGCAGATGGTTTAGGCTGGAGTGTTTCTTCGCAGAATAATTTTTCTTATATACTGGTATCAGATGTCACGGATGTGGAAAAAATGCGTGAAGATACCAAAAATTATAACGGGTACAGTCTACTTTATGACGGTTCATTTAAACTTTGCCGACAGGATGGAACTGAAACTGTTGTGCTCCTAGATACAAACTTCCCAGAAGGGGGTGACAATGCCAATAAGAACTCAGGCTACAATGTAAAAGTTGAACGGTTTAATGCCGGACAATGGCAGGTTTATATTGATGAGGGTGGTACTGAGATGGAGACGTTGCGTGGCACGGTCACTGATAATAATTATATAAAGAGCAGTGCGATGGCAGTTACTTCAGAAATCAGCAATCCGAGTGATGCGCGTGTCTTTTATGTGGATAATATTTCTGTGAATGAGTCGTTTCAGAACTATGTAGTGACGGCTAGTTATGAAACCCTATTCTATAAAGAGGAGTTGGAGGAATCTACAATTCTAAATTGGTCAGTCTCAGCAGATAAGAATGTGGAAAGTTACGAGGTGTGGTATCTCAAAGGCAAAGCATGGCATTTGGCGTATACCGTCTCCGGCGGTGATAGTGAATATGGATTTGAAGCGAATTTCTTCGCTGATGATTGGATGTTAAAAGTTAACATTGCAGGAGAATTGGAAGCTGTGACCACAACAGCAATGGATAAAAATCAGATCAATTGCACATTGATTCTTGAAGAAGGGTGGAATCTGGTCGGTTTGAGCAATCGGTATGAACTTCTACAGAAGATTAAGCAGAAAGGATATGACGATTTCTGGGTATGGAGAGATAACAGTTATAAGCTGACAGATGATGTGAATGAACTGGACGCATTCTGGGTCTATTCAACAGAGCGAAATGTGATTGATTTTGTGACTTTGGAACAACGGTTCTACGAACCGGAATTTTCAGTAGGCTGGAATATGATTTCGCTTAACTCGATTCCAGACGATCAATTCACAACATCAGAGTTCTTCAGTTATTATGATGGAACGTACGATAGTTGTAACTGCCAACAGATTAGTCTCTTCAACGGCTACTGGCTGTTTCATACAAACTAGGTAGTGCCTACTGAATAACATTTCAAATTCTGTGAGCATCACCGCTTTATGATAAAAATGCCGGCGGCATTAACCAATAATAGCCACGTCCTTCAGGACGTGGTCAGACTGTGGACAAAGCCTGT